>CAYOUP010000322.1:0-4126 GCA_964407125.1 uncultured Hyphomicrobiaceae bacterium
TGTCGATGATGATCGCGGCGGTCTTGCTCGATCTCGATTTTCCGGCGCCGGTGCTGAAGGGCATCCCGATCCTTGCCCGCACGGCCAGTCTCCTCGCCCATCTTGCCGAAGAAGCGGAACGTCCGATCGGATTTCTGATGGCGTATCACGCCGAGGAAGCGATCAGCTATGAGCCGTCGGAGGAAGGCCGGTGACTCAGCTTGTAGGTAGGCAGGAGGCACCGCGATGCGAGGAGGACCGGCTCTATCGCGCCCAGATCGGCTATCTTTTCGAGAAATCGCAATTCTACCGGCAAAAGCTCACGGAAGCCGGTTTCCCCGATCCCGGGAGCGTCGGGGGACTGGAAGACCTGGCGGAGCTGCCTTTCACTGAAAAGGACGAACTGCGCCGCACGCGGTCCGAGGCCACGCCGATCGGCACGCATCTCGCAGCGGAGATGTCCGAGCTGGTTCGGATCTATTCGACCAGCGGGACGACCGGCACGCCCAGCTATATCCCGCTGACGCAAAGCGATCTCGAAAGCTGGATCGAAATCTCCAGCCGGTCCTATGGCGCATCCGGCGTCTCGGCCGGGCAGCGGATCGTCTCCACCTATAATGCAGGGCCTTTCGTGGCAGGCGTCGTGCTCGACACTTTCGCCAAGCTGGGGCTTTGCCATATCCCTGTCGGCGCCGGAAACACCGAACGCTTGCTGGCAGCAGTCACGCTCCTGAAGCCCGAGATTCTGGGGATGACGCCATCCTATGCGCTCCATGCCGCCGAATGGGCGCAAGCGCGCGGGATCGACATCCGCAATTCGTCGATCCGCAGCATTCTGGTCGCCGGAGAGCCCGGCGGCGGCGAGCAAGGCATCAGGCGACGGATTGAAGAGGCCTGGGACGCCAAAGTCACCGAAGCCATGGGTATAGGCGACATTTCGGTCTCACTGTGGGGCGAATGCGACCATCAGACAGGAATGCATTTCTCCGGCGACGGCTTCGTCCATTTCGAGCTTATCGACCCGGTGAGCGGAAGAATTCTGCCGATCGAAGATGGCGCTGAAGGCGAGCTGGTTTACACCCATCTTCGCCACCGCGCTGCGCCCTTGTTGCGATTTCGCAGCCGCGACCACGTCCGGTTCATTACTGGCGAATGTCCCTGCGGTCGAAGCACACCGCGTATCCGCTGCATCGGGCGCACCGACGACATGCTGATCGTGCGCGGCGTCAATCTGTTTCCCACGGCTGTGCGGGAAGTCGTGGCGGAGTTCGCCCCTGAAGTGAGCGGGATGATCTCGATCCGTCCACGGAATAAGGGCGTCAGGCAAGGCCCGCCTCTTCCGCTCGCGGTTGAATTAGCCGACGGCGTGACGGTACCTGCCGGCCTTGCCGACAGCATCAAAGGCCGCATTCGCGACAAGCTGATCGCGACAACCGAGATCGAGCTTGTTCCTTACGGGGCACTGCCACGCTCGGATTACAAACTGAAACTCGTCGACTGGTCGTCGGCGGAAGAGGAGGAAAGCCCGGAATGAGGAAGATCCAGACACAAGGGGTACATCATATTACGCTGGTGGGCGCCGATCGTCAGACTACGATCGACTTCTGGGAGGGGATTCTCGGAATGCCCTTCGTCTTCGACCAGCCCAATCTCGACAAAGCCTCGGAGAGCCATCTCTATTTCGATCCCGGTGACGGCCGTCTGATCACGGTCTTCTGCGACGAGGAGCGCCAGCCCGATCCGACGCGAACTCCCACAGATATCGGCTGTGTGCATCATATTGCCTTCAATGTCAGCCAGGCGACCTCGAAACAGATTCTGGAGCGGCTGGATGAACGCGGCATCAAGCACAGCGGCATGAAGGATCGCGGCTTCATGGACTCGGTCTATTTCGAAGATCCGCTCGGTCTGCTCGTCGAATTGGCGTCTTACCGTTTCGAGCCGCCCTGGGGCTATACCCATGCGCAAGTCTTGCTTGAAGCACACAAGCTGCGCGTGGCCCGCGGTGACTACAATATCCAGGAAAGCCATCTGGCGGATGCGATCGAAATTCTGTCGACCGCAAACCGCGAAACGCTCTCGGCGGACCGGTCGCCGAAAGATCCTTATAAATCCAACTCAGTTTAACAAAAGGAAATGCTCATGAAACTCTATATGCATCCAGCATCGATAACGAGCCGGCCCGTTCGGCTGTTGATCGCCGAAAAGGGCCTTGATGTCGAGCAGGAGGTCGTAGACCTTTTCACAGGCGCTCACCACCAGGAGCCCTTTATCTCGTTCAATCCGAACCGGCTCGTTCCGGTGCTTGAAGACGATGATCTCAAGCTCACGGAGAGCTCGGCCATCCTGAAATATCTCGCGGATAAGAATGACCTTCCCGAATATCCGAAGGATCTGAAGGCCCGGGCCAAGGTCAATGAGATCATGGACTGGTTCAATACCAACTTCTACCGGGATTGGGGCTATAATCTCGCCTATCCGCAACTCTTCCCTCATCACAAGCGTCCGAGCGAGGAAGGCCAGCAGGTCACGGTCAAATGGGGTGCCGAGAAAAGCGCATTCTGGCTGCAGGTGCTGAATGATTACTGGCTGGGCGATGGGCGGCCCTATCTTGCTGGCGCTAATATCACTATTGCCGATTACTTCGCTGCATCGATCGTCGGCCTTGCCGATATGATCCGCTGCGATCTCAGCCGTTACCCCAATGTCGCAAAGTGGTTCGCCACTATGAAAACCCTGCCGAACTGGGCGCCGGTGAGCGAAGCTTTGGACGGCTTCGCAGCTTCGCTGGAAGGACAGCAATTCGTAGCAGCCTGAGCCACATCGCAATCGAGCCATCAATCAGGATCGTTTCACCTCTGATCGATCCTGATTTGCTTGTATTTGTTTGGGCGTAATTTCAATAC
Organism: uncultured Hyphomicrobiaceae bacterium; assembly: GCA_964407125.1. Lineage (GTDB taxonomy): Bacteria > Pseudomonadota > Alphaproteobacteria > Rhizobiales > Rhodomicrobiaceae > JAHQVI01. The sequence continues at coordinate 2,886 of CAYOUP010000322.1, forward strand.
TGAACGCGCGTTGCCAGCGGAAAAGCGGTACCCGCCTTCCCCCTCCAGCTTCAGGAGGGCGGCGGTTTGTAACTGACCCACTACCGGGGATTTCCTTCTGGGGGCGTTCTCCCGTCACGGTCAGCGCTTCAGGGAATGGATATCGGCGCGATCACCGAAAGATTTTCGGATTTAGCTCACTTGCGATATTTGCTTTAAACTTCCGCAAATGCCCGGAGCCCTTTATTATCCAAAACAGCTCACAGACCGGGTGGTTTGTGTCTGGGCAGAAATTGCAAAGCCTTATCCGCTATTTGACTTGTAACCAGTGAACTGGATTGCGGCAATGGACAATCAAAAACTCGATGAGGTTAGACGCACGTTACAGCATCTTCAGTCTATCGCTTCAGAACCGATCGAGGAAAATGATTCCACAGAGAGTAATTCCGCCGGAGACCAAGGTCGGGAGTCGGGTTGGAACAGCGCCATCGGCGATTTTGGCACCTCCGCCAGGCATGGCTTCGAAAAGAAAACTGCAGCGATCATGGACCTTGCCGGGCGACGCATCCCAGTCATTGGCATAGGAGCGATTATGGCGATCGGGGTGGCTGGCCTGGCCAGCTGGTTTTTTATCGGAGCTGATGAGAAATCCTTCCCGGAAATGACTGCGGCGACAACCTCGGTCATTGATCAGACAGAGCCGCAGCCTATGAATGTAGAGCCATTGGTGGAGACGGCTGTCTCCGAGGCTCAACAGCTCATCAGTGCCGGCAAAATAGATGAGGCCAGGCGCCGTTTGATTGAGTTGGATGACAAATCGCCTGAAGCTGCGTTGACGCTGGCGCGGTCTTACGATCCCAATTATTTGCGTTTAATTCCCAATGCCGACGCGGCGGCCGATCCAAAGGAAGCCGAGCGGTGGTATCGCGCATGGCGGGATATCGCAGCCAGCAATGGTCTTGCTTTGGAAGAGGATCGGCTGGATCGCATCATTAACGCAATGCACTAAATCACCATCCAAGCTCGGCCCTGTCATGCGGAGCGCGCCGATACGGTGCTAAGAGCTGAGCAGATCGCGTGGGCGGTCGTAACCGCACCGAAAATGCCACCCTCGGTCATGATGGTATTGACGGCGGCGCGATGGTTTTCCGTAACAGTTGCTGCACATCCATCCTCGACCAGTAGACATTCGTAGCCGCGGTCCACAGCGCTGCGCAGCGTGGAATGCACGCAGACATCCGTGGTCACGCCGGTAAAGATCA
>CAYOUP010000323.1:0-4100 GCA_964407125.1 uncultured Hyphomicrobiaceae bacterium
GTCCAGAAAGCCGCAGGTATTGACGACGACGACATCGGCGCCGTCATAGCTCGGCGCGATTTCATAGCCTTCCGCTCGCAGCCGCGTCATGATGCGCTCGGAGTCCACCAGCGCTTTGGCGCAGCCGAGACTGACGAAGCCGACCTTCGGCACGGCGGCCTTGCCATTGGTTGCGGATTTGGTCCCGGCCCTCGGGGCGGTCGATGATAGCGTCATATGCGGAGAACTCTCAGCCAGCGGGCAATGTTGATCAAGCTCATAAGGGCTGCGGCGACATAGGTAAAGGCTGCTGCGCGTAAAATCGAGCGGGCGGCGGGCATGTCACGGTCCGGAATATAGCGCCCCGCCTTGAGAACGGGAAGCGCGCGGCCAAAACTGGCGTCATACTCGACGGGCAGCGTGGTCAGATGCACGACCACGCCCATGCTTAGAATGCCCAGTCCCGCAACGACAGGGACAAGCGCGCCCGCCGGATGGCGGATGATACCGGCGAAAACCGGCGCGGCCAGCATGACGATACTGCCGACGCGCTGCACGATGATCGCGGTTTTGGCGAGCCGGGTGCGCGCCTTGAGCGGCTTGTAATCTGTTGCGTCCTGCATGGCGTGGCCGACTTCATGAGCTGCGATGACGATGGCGGTGAGCGACCGGCCATCGTGGTTTTTCGCGCTGAGCCGGACGGCCTTCGCCTGTGGATCGTAATGATCGCCCTGAGGCACACGCTCAACCTTGACGTCGCCGAGCTTCATTTCATCGAGCAGGTGGCGGGCCAGTTCGCCGCCCGTGCCGGGGAAATCAGACCGGTCGCCTGAATGCCGCTCCAGGACCGCGCGCACCCAAAGCGTCGGCCCAATGGACAGCCCAATGATCAGCAAGACAACAAATATGACGACGATCAAGGTTCAAAACCTGGTAGTGAATGGATCAGCCTTTGATCCATATGGCGTTATTGCTGATCCGTTTCATCGGCATCCCCATCCGGTTCCGGCTTTGCATCCTTGCCGAACAGATCGTTGAGCACGCCTTTGAGACCGTTCCCCTTGCCATTGCCGCGTGTCAACTTCTCAAGCGATTTGCCGATCAGTTCGCCCGTGCCGGACAGGGAGTCCGGATCGCGCAGCATCTGTCCCACATCGGGATAGATGGACGGGCTTTCCCAGTCGCCCTTGACCACCAGAGGCAATGAGAACTGTGCCTGCTTCTGTTCGCCGTTCTGGTCAACGGTGGCTCCGGCCTGCGATGAAATCCGCGTTTGCAGCTTGTAGTTGAGCTTTTGCCGCGCGAAATTGACGCTACCCTTGCCGTTCACCTCGATTCCCGGTCCCGTCATGCGCATATCGGTGGTGCGGCCAATCCCCTCCTTGATGTCGAAGGTGGCCTCGATGACTTCAAACGGCGTTCTGTAGCCCGGCCTGCGCTCCCAGGCGTCGAACCGGCCTTCCTTCGCCTCCGAAACGATCAGCGGCAGGTCGATCCCCTCGATCGCGCCATCATGCACGGAAAAGACCGATCGGCCGGTGAGGCTTTCAAGGATCGTCCGCCAGCTTCGCCCTTCGCCCGCAACCTGAAGCTCGCTGTTCACCGGGCCGGAGAGCCAGTCGAAACCGGGCAGATCGCGCCCGAATGCCTGGCTGTCAACACCGGCAAGCTTGAGAGATGCGGCCATGCTCGCTTCCGTCTCGCCGCGCACGAGTTCGAAACGACCCTCCGAGTGGCCGCCATAGATCTCGCCATCCGCAAGGATCACCTCAAGGTGCTTGCCATATTCACTCGTGAGCGAAAGACCACTTTTGACGGATGGCGCGGATACGATCCCATCGGTCAGTTTGAAAGCGGTGCCGGTGACATTTATCCGCCCTTCGAACCGCGCACCGTTCAGGCGGTTGAGCACATCCGGATCGCCATCGACCCATCGCGTCAGTTCCTTGCCCGAAACGATACCGCTCCGCATCCTTCCTTCGAAATACGGGCGGGCCTCCAAATGCAGATCGCCTTCGAATTCCGTCCCTGTTGCGGGCGAATGCAGACCGGCGGCAACCTTGTAGATTGATGGGGCTTCCGCGTCAAGTGACGCCGTGGCCTTCAGCCGGAAGGTTTCGCCTTTAATCCCGAAATCGCCATCGATCGTCATAACATGCCGCTCCGGAGGATAACGCAGCGCCAAAGTAGCATCTTCGAAAGCCAGCACCAGCTTGCCGGAGCGGTTCAGGATATTGGCCCTGCCGTCAATAATATCGACATCGATATAAGGCAGGTGGAACGGACGGGATGCAGTCTGCGTTTGTGCCTCTGCATAGGCGATGGGTATGAGCTGCAGCCCGGCGGCCCCGCTTTCGTCATCGGACAGACTCATGAGCCGGTTCTGAATAGTCAGGACCGGCCTTTCGAGCCGGATCTTGCGCAGTCTGAATTCTCCGCTCAGCAACGCGCCCGTGTCGAGACTGGCGACAATCCGGCCGGCCCGGAGCTGTCCCCCGCCACGCTTGTTACCCGGCAGGGTAGCAACGACATTTTCCACGCCCAACCCGAATTCGGGATCGAATGTCAGCCCGATCCGCTCCACATTCCGCAGTTCGATACCGGCCTGCTCCCGCAACGCCGGTGTGATCCGGCTCTGAATGAAACTTGCCGGAAGCAGGTATGGCAGCGCGAAAATGACGAACGCGGCCAGCACCAGCAGGATCGCAGGCAAGGCGAGCAAGCGTTTCATGATGGGCTGATGCTCCCGTTTGAGACCTCTGCGAAACAACCCTCTATGTCATACCCGTGAAAGCGGGTGTCCAGCCAAGTCCTTGATATATCTGGATTCCCGCCTGTGCGGGAATGACAATGGATCCGTTTCGCCGATATCTCCGTTTTACAAATTGTCGTCAATCTAACAGATCGTAGCTTGCATATTTAGCCTAAACTGGCGCTGAACAGGATGTGTCGGGGAAAACAAAAAGCCGCGACGGATCGCGGCTCCAAACGCATTGAATGCGTAAGATGCAATGGCACAGGTCACGCCATTGCTTTTATATTATGAATTCGTGCGTTACTCGGAAACGACCGAGACGAAGGTCTTTCCGCCCACGCTCTTGCGGAACGCGACCTGGCCTTCCTGAACGGCGAAAATCGTATGGTCCTTGCCGATGCCGACGCCAGTGCCCGGATGCCATTTCGTGCCGCGTTGACGGACGATGATGTTGCCCGGGATGACCTGCTCGCCACCAAATTTCTTGATACCAAGTCTGCGGCCTGCACTGTCACGTCCGTTGCGGGATGAACCGCCTGCTTTCTTATGTGCCATCTTTCAGATCCCTTACGACTTCGGCTTTTCAGCAGCCTGCTTCGCCGCTGCCTGGTCAACCTTGGCGCGCGGCGGCTTGCCGGCAATGAGTTCCTTCGCCTGCTGGACCCATTCCTCGCGAGCGATACGGCCCTTGAGGTCGAGTTCGCCATCGATGTGCTCGATATCGGCGTCTTTCCACTCGGCAATCTGCTTCAGTGAGGTAATCCCGGCCTCAGCCAGCTTCTTCTCAAGTGCCGGACCGACACCACCGATCAGCTTGATATCGTCATTGAACTTTGCGCCTTTGGCCGAATCATCGGATTTCGCCGCAGTCTTCTTCGGCTTGGCGCCGCCGGTCAGAATGTCCGTAATGCGGACTCGCGTCAGTTCCTGACGATGTCCCTGCTTGCGGCGATAGGTCGTGCGGCGCTTTTTCTTGAAGATCAGAACCTTGTTGCCGCGAAAGTGCTCAACAAGCTCTGCGGAAACGGAGGCGTCCTTGACCAGGGGCGCGCCGATCTGCGGACCATCGTCACCGCTCACCAGCAGAACCTGATCGAAATCGACCTTATCCCCGGCTTTACCCTGTATTCTCTCGATTTCGAGAACGTCGTCGGCTGCAACCCGGTATTGCTTGCCGCCTGTACGAATGACAGCGTACATGATCATATTCCCTGTTTTAACGCGTCTATCGGCGTCGCAGCTTCGGCCGCGAACTTTGTTCAATCTCTGAGGATGAGCCTGGGACAGCGAATTACACGCCGCGGGCAAACCTGCCCGAAGCTGGGGCAATATAGTCAGCGGTAGTTTCGCATGTCAATACTGGCGA
>CAYOUP010000324.1:0-4069 GCA_964407125.1 uncultured Hyphomicrobiaceae bacterium
CGCCTCGGGCAGGGCTTCTTTCTTGACCGTGATATTCGGCCATTTATCCGCATAGTCCCGATTCAGATTGATCCAGAATTCAAGGCCGCTATCCGTGTCCGGCCGGATGGCGTCGACAGGGCATTCAGGCTCGCACACACCGCAGTCGATACATTCGTCCGGATGTATGACCAGCATATTCTCGCCTTCGTAAAAGCAATCGACAGGGCAGACTTCAACGCAGTCGGTGTGTTTGCATTTGATGCAGGCGTCCAGAACGACATACGTCATAAAAGGTCTCCAATGTCTCGATTTTTGACTTCAAACCGAGTCTGAAGTGTCGGCAGGCACGCTAAAGCCCCTGTCACAAGCTTTCGCGAACGATCAGTTGCCTAACCCAAATCGCACGAATGAGCAAGCCGCCCAAATGCCGCGCAGCCATGCATGATCACATCACGGGGCGATCCCCGCCTCGTGGTTCGACTGAAACATTTGCACGCCTTAGCAGCACCCACATTTGCAAATGTTTCAGTCACAAGAATCACCAGCTAACACTATGTTTCTAGTGGAGCTTTTGAATTTGACATTTGAACACGAATCTGGCTGCGACCGGGACTCAAATGTCAAATTCGCTCCGCCAGGTGCAAATCGACTCTTCGCAGATAAGTAAAATTCACCCAGGTGCAAGCATGAAAAAGCAACCTTAACGTGATCTAATCGGTCATGCAGATCGGCAAGGCGGCGCCCAAGACCGCTGCCCCGGCAATGGGAGAGAACGCGTGACATATCTGAGCAATGTTGAGCGCCGTATCCTGATCAATCAGCTTCAGATCCTTGCGGTGCTCGATCGGAAGCAAGGAAAGGGCTATGAACGCTCCATGCGTCTGCTGGCCGGCGCCATGAACGATGCCGACAGCCTGGAGCCGGTCAGAAAGATCGCTATGGCGGAAGTCGACGAGCCCATGACGTTTACCTTCCGCATACTCTCACTATATTCCTTCCTTCAAAACTCGTTCTATGCTCTTGATCTGAAGGAGAAACTCCAGATCGATCATACGGCGCTGGTCTTTCCCGGCTTTGATGCGCAAAGCGAGCGGATATATTCCGACAACGTCTCTTTTATCCGCAATGGCCTCGGGCAGTTCACACTGCTGGAAATCTGGAATAATGAAACGCCGCAAGCGCCCATGGCGCCCTTCTACAGGAAGCTTCTCGCTCTGAAGGTGGGCGAGACCGACGCTGTTCTCGATCTTGCCGGGATCACGGATATGATCGAGACCATCAGCGAGCTTCTTGCGCAGACGAACCCGAACGGCGGGCAGCTGGAGACCGCGTCCGCGGCCTGAGCGGAAAACACATCCGCGCACCCTCGAAGACCTTTGCGAAACAGGCAATGCCTTCAGCATATGTCGTTCCCGCGCAGGCAGGAATCCAGATATATCAAGAGCTTGGCTGGATGCGCGCTCCCCGCCTCCGCGGGGACAAGCTTCGCGAGTATGACACAGTGAGTGTTTCGCAAAGGTCTTTGAGGGTCGCTGGTCCGTTAACCGGGTGAGACCGGATTCGGCGCCTTTCGCGCCCTTTGCATTTCATTAATCCTGACACTGCAATTTTCTGAAAATGTCCCGCAAGGGGTTGGTCTGAAAGCGTTCTTTAATGAATGGCGCCTAGTTTTGGCTCATCGACGCCGCAAACGGCTCGTTTTTAGACACATCTTAAAACCGTAAGAACCATATCTGTAACGTGTTCAGGAGACACAAATGTACAGCTTGTTTCATACCTTCCTGCGGGAAGAAAGCGGCGCGACCTCCATCGAATATGGTTTGATCGCCGCGGGTATTGGCGTTGCGCTGATTACTCTGGTCGGGCAGGTTGGCGACGAAATCGCGACCATCTTTTCCGGCGTGCACTCGCAGCTCAACAGCTTCAATAGCGGTGGCGGCGGTACTATGTAGTAACGGGCCATGTTCGCACAAGGGAAGAGGCGGTCCCGGAGCCGCATCTCTCTCCCTTGCGAAACCCTCTGGCGGTTCTCCGCCGTCTTCATTGCTTCCTAGATAAACAATGTAAAGTTCGCCCGGCATGAATGTACTTCAGCGGGTCTGCCGGCATGTCAGATTGCCAGCAATTGATGACGGCGGTTCGGCCGCCATTGAATATGCGGTTCTGCTTGGCCTGATCGCCGTGGCGCTGGTCAGCGTCATTTCCGGCTTCAGCGAGTTTCTTTTGGCATGCGGGACATATATGGTCGGTGAGCTGGAACGCATCACCGCCATGCTCTCCAGGTGACCAGGGCTGTGCTCTCCGCTCGTTCAGGCGGCATGTGGACATCTGAAAAGCGGACATGGCAAGGCAGCAGGCGGCATTCATTCCACCCAGCCGGTCGCCAGGGCATTTGCCCATTCCATGCGCCCTGCATCGCGAGCCATTTGCACCATCCGGCCCGTATCATAGGGCACATTCCTGAATGTCGTAAGCCAGCCCTGCTTGTGCTTTTCGAGAATGGCATAGCAGGCCGCCGAGGTCCCCGACTGCATGATATGATGGACTGGAAAATCGTCATCATATCCGGGACAACCGACGCTGCCGGGATTGACCACGCTGCGCCCGTCTTGCAGATCGATCCGTCTCGGGAGGTGTGTGTGACCGCATAAAATAAGGGAGCTGCTGATTCCCTCCGCCTCCTTCGCGATCTCACCGCGGTTCTTGAGGGAGACGATGGCATCGGCAGACACGGTTTCCAGCCAATAGGTGGTATCGCTTGACGGCGTGCCATGGCACAGAAAGATTTCATCCTCCAGTACCAATGTCGCAGGCAGATTGCGCAACCACTGAAGGTGTTCATCGGCGAGTTGTGAATAGGCAACCCGATCGGAAGGCCCCATCGCCTCAAATTCCTTCTCGGCAAGCCAGCGATCGTGATTGCCGCGTATCGAGATCACGTCGTTGCCCAGCAAGATCTCAGCAGTCTCCCGCGCGGCAAGCGGACCGCTGAAATGATCTCCCAAATTCACGATGCTCGCAATGCCCTGCGATCTGATGTCGTCAAGCACTGCGGCCAGCGCATCGGCATTGCCGTGGATGTCGGCGATAGCGGCGAAGCGTGTTTTGTCGAAGCTCTTCATTCACCGATATTGCACGAGCCACTGCTCTTTGAAAAGAACGGCCCGGCTTGATCTTCTGGCTCCCCATGAAAATAAAAAAGGGCGGCCCGAAAGCCGCCCTCAGTTTCCACATCAAGGAGCGTTACGCACTGTAGTAGAGATCAAATTCGACCGGATGCGGCATCATCCGGTAGGCGTCGTATTCCTCCATCTTCAGAGCGATGTAGCCATCGATCTGATCGTCGGTGAACACGCCGCCGGCTTTCAGGAATTCGCGGTCCTGATCCAGGTTTTCGAGCGCTTCGAGCAGCGAGCCGGAAACGGTCGGAATGTTGGCCAGTTCTTCGGCCGGCAAATCGTAGAGGTTCTTGTCGATCGGATCGCCTGGATGGATCTGGTTCTGGATACCGTCGAGACCGGCCATGAGCATCGCCGAGAACGCCAGATAAGGATTTGCCAGCGGATCGGGAAAGCGGATTTCGACGCGCTTGCCTTTAGGGCTGGAAACGACCGGTATACGGCAGGACGCAGACCTGTTGCGCGAAGAATAGGCGCGCAAGACCGGGGCTTCATAGCCAGGCACGAGACGTTTATAGGAGTTCGTGCTCGGGTTGGTGAAAGCATTCAGCGCCTTGGCGTGTTTAAGGACACCGCCAATATAGTAGAGGCAGGTTTCCGACAAGTCGGCGTACATATTGCCTGCGAATACGGGCGTATCGCCTTTCCAGATCGACTGATGGCAGTGCATGCCGGAACCGTTATCGCCGAAGACGGGCTTCGGCATGAAGGTTACGGTCTTGCCATAGTTCTGCGCGACCATCTGCACGACATATTTGTAGATCTGCATATGGTCGGCCATTGTGGTCATCGGGCCGAATTTGATGCCAAGTTCGTGCTGGGCTGCACCAACTTCGTGGTGATGCTTCTCGGTAACCACACCCATGTCAGCCATGACGCTGAGCATTTCGGAGCGGATGTCCTGGGCG
>CAYOUP010000325.1:0-4065 GCA_964407125.1 uncultured Hyphomicrobiaceae bacterium
CTGCGACGATGGACTGGATGGAGCAGGAGCAGGAACGCGGCATTACGATTACCTCGGCGGCGACGACGGCCTACTGGAATGATAAACGCATCAACATCATCGACACGCCCGGTCACGTCGACTTCACGATTGAGGTCGAACGTTCGCTGCGCGTGCTTGACGGTGCCGTTGCACTTCTCGACGCCAACCAGGGTGTCGAGCCGCAAACCGAGACCGTCTGGCGTCAAGGCGATAAATATCACGTTCCGCGCATGTTTTTCGTCAACAAGATGGACAAGACCGGCGCGGATTTCTATGCCTCGGTTGCATCGATTCATAAGCGTCTTGCTGCGAAGACCCTTGTCATTCAGCTTCCCATCGGCGCCGAAAGCGACTTCAAGGGCGTGGTCGACCTGATCGAGATGAAGGCGATCATCTGGGAAGAGGAGTCTCTCGGCGCAGCCTATCATTATGAAGATATTCCGGCTGATCTCGTCGACAAGGCGAACGAATATCGCGAACAGCTCATCGAGATCGCCGTCGAAGTCGACGAAGAGGCTATGGAAGCCTATCTCGAAGGCAATGAGCCGGACAAGGACAAGCTGAAATCGCTGATCCGCAAGGGGACATGTTCGAGTGCTTTCTTCCCGGTGCTTTGCGGCTCCGCCTTCAAGAACAAGGGTGTGCAGCCGCTGCTCGATGCGGTGATCGACTATCTGCCGTCACCTGTCGAAGTTCCCCCGATCAAGGGCGTGGACGTCAAGACCGGCGAGGACGTGGTTCGCAAGTCGAGCGACGATGAGCCGCTTTCCATCCTGGCCTTCAAGATCATGGACGATCCGTTTGTCGGCTCGCTGACCTTCTGCCGCGTCTATTCAGGCAAGCTTGAGTCCGGCACCAGTATCCTCAACTCCACGCGTGAGAAAAAAGAGCGTGTTGGCCGTATGCTGCTGATGCACTCCAACAATCGCGAGGATGTCAAGGAAGCCTATGCCGGCGACATCATTGCTCTGGCCGGCCTGAAAGATGTACGCACGGGCGATACGCTTTGTGATACGCTCAAGCCGGTCATCCTCGAACGCATGGAGTTCCCGGACCCCGTTATCGAGATCGCGATCGAGCCGAATTCCAAGGCCGACCAGGAAAAGCTCGGCATCGCTCTTTCCAAGCTTGCGGCGGAAGATCCGTCTTTCCGGGTCTCGACCGATCTGGAATCCGGTCAGACCATCCTGCGCGGCATGGGCGAGCTGCATCTCGACATCAAGGTCGATATTTTGAAGCGCCAGTACAAGGTTGACGCCAAGATCGGCGCGCCTCAGGTTGCTTATCGCGAAACGATCACACGCAATACAGCTATTGACTATACACATAAGAAACAGACTGGCGGTTCCGGCCAGTTCGCCCGCGTTAAAATGGATATTTCACCAGGCGAGCCGGGAACGGGCTTCACCTTCGAAAGCAAGGTTGTCGGCGGTTCGGTGCCGAAGGAATATATTCCCGGCGTCGAAAAAGGTATCAGGAGCGTTCTGGACAACGGCGTTCTCGCGGGCTTCCCGGTTATTGATGTCCATGTGGTCCTCACTGACGGCGCCTATCACGAAGTCGACTCCAGCGTCATGGCGTTCGAGATCGCATCGCGCGCCGCCATGCGTGAAGGCCTGCAGAAAGCCGGTCCCAAACTCCTTGAGCCGATCATGAAGGTTGAAGTGGTCACTCCCGAGGAGTATCTCGGCGGCATTATCGGTGATCTGACCAGCCGCCGCGGTCAGGTCCAGGGGCAGGAAATGCGCGGCAACGCAACCGTGCTGAATGCGCTTGTACCGCTTGCAAATATGTTCGGCTACGTCAACACGCTGCGCTCGATGAGCCAGGGACGCGCCAATTTTGTGATGACCTTCCACAACTATGCTCAGGTGCCGCAAAACGTGGCTGATGAAGTGCAGGCGAAGTTCGCTTAGTGGTCCCTGAGATAGAGTAAGAAGCGAGAAGAGACGGAGAGCCAGATGGCCAAGGAAAAATTTGAACGTAATAAGCCGCACGTTAACATCGGCACAATCGGCCACGTTGACCACGGCAAGACGACGCTGACTGCTGCAATCACCAAGGTTCTTGCTGAAACCGGCGGTGCAACATTTTCCGCCTATGACGCGATCGACAAGGCACCGGAGGAGCGCGCTCGCGGTATCACGATTTCGACCGCTCACGTCGAATATGAAACGGCCAACCGTCACTATGCGCATGTCGACTGCCCCGGTCATGCCGACTATGTAAAGAACATGATCACCGGCGCGGCTCAGATGGATGGCGCAATTCTCGTCGTGAACGCTGCTGACGGTCCGATGCCGCAGACCCGCGAGCACATTCTGCTTGCCCGTCAGGTTGGCGTGCCTGCGCTGGTCGTCTACCTCAACAAGGTCGACATGGTTGACGACGAAGAACTGCTGGAGTTGGTCGAGCTTGAGGTTCGCGAACTTCTCTCCTCTTACGAGTACCCTGGCGATGATATCCCGATCGTCAAAGGTTCGGCGCTGGCCGCTCTTGAAGGCCGTGACGACGAGATCGGCAAGAAATCCATCCTTGCGTTGATGGACGCTGTCGACAGCTACATTCCGGAACCGGACCGTCCGATCGATCAGCCCTTTTTGATGCCGATCGAAGACGTCTTCTCCATCTCCGGCCGTGGTACGGTCGTGACCGGCCGTATCGAGCGCGGCATCGTGAAGGTCGGTGAAGAAGTCGAAATCGTCGGCATGAAGGAAGAGACGACGAAGACGACTGTTACCGGCGTCGAAATGTTCCGTAAGCTGTTGGATCAGGGCCAGGCGGGCGACAATGTGGGCTGTCTCCTGCGCGGTATCGACCGCGAAGCCGTCGAGCGCGGTCAGGTTCTCTGCAAGCCCGGCAGCGTGACGCCGCACAAGCAGTTCAAGGCGGAAGCCTATATCCTGACCAAGGACGAAGGCGGCCGTCATACGCCGTTCTTCACCAACTACCGTCCGCAGTTCTATTTCCGCACCACCGACGTGACAGGCGTTGTCACGCTTCCGGAAGGCACGGAAATGGTGATGCCGGGCGATAACATCGCAATGGAAGTCGAGCTTATCGTGCCGATCGCGATGGAGGAAAAACTCCGTTTCGCTATCCGCGAAGGTGGCCGTACGGTCGGCGCTGGTGTCGTATCCAGCATTATTAAGTAAGGCTGCAAAGCCGGAACGCGCCCTAGCCGGCGCGTTCCTTTTTTAGGGCAATGGACATGCAAGGCCAGAATATCCGTATCCGGCTCAAGGCGTTCGATCACCGAATCCTCGACGTCTCGACCAAGGAAATCGTCAATACGGCGAAGCGCACCGGCGCAGAAGTTCGCGGGCCTATACCGCTGCCCACGCGTATCGAGCGTTACACCGTCAACCGTTCGCCGCATATCGACAAGAAGAGCCGCGAACAGTTCGAAACGCGCACGCATAAACGTCTGATCGACATTGTCGATCCGACGCCGCAAACCGTCGACGCCTTGATGAAGCTCGATCTGGCGGCTGGTGTTGACGTCGAGATTAAACTCTAAGGCAGATTTTTCGGGGCAGATCGATGCGATCAGGTCTAATTGCACAGAAACTGGGAATGAGCCGGATCTTCAATGATGCCGGCGAGCATGTGCCCGTAACCGTGCTGAAAATCGATCAATGCCGTGTCGTCGCCCATCGTACGGACGACAAGAACGGTTATACCGCGGTGCAGCTTGGCGCTGGCCGCGCGAAGGTCAAGAATGTCAATCGCGCCGAACGTGGTCATTTCGCCGTAGCCAAGGTGGAACCGGCCCGCAAGGTGGTCGAATTTCGCGTCTCACCCGACAATCTCATTGATGTCGGCTCTGAGATCACGGCAGATCATTTCGTCGAAGGCCAGTATGTCGATGCGACAGGGACTTCGATCGGTCGCGGTTTCGCCGGCAGCATGAAGCGGCACAATTTCGGCGGCCTGCGCGCCTCGCATGGCGTTTCGATCTCGCACCGTGCGCATGGTTCGACCGGCCAGTGCCAGGACCCCGGCAAGGTCTTCAAAGGCAAGAAAATGGCAGGCCATATGGGT
>CAYOUP010000326.1:0-4058 GCA_964407125.1 uncultured Hyphomicrobiaceae bacterium
CGCGACGCCAAGGACTTCATGCGCATGCTCATGCCCAGCCACGCCAAAAACGTCCAGCCTTATAAAGATCCGGAGCCGCTTTTTACGCGCTATGAGGTCGAACGCCAGCTCAACGCGATGTTCAGCCCGCAGGTGACGCTGCGCTCCGGCGGATACATCATCATCAACCAGACCGAGGCGCTGGTTGCCATCGACGTCAACTCCGGCAAATCGACCCGTGAATTCTCGATCGAGGACACCGCGCTCAAGACCAATCTCGAAGCGGCGGAGGAAATTGCCCGCCAGCTCCGGCTGCGCGACCTCGCCGGACTGATCGTCGTCGATTTCATCGACATGGAGGAAAAGCGCAATAACCGTGCCGTCGAGCGCCAGCTGAAAGAATGCCTGCGCGATGACAGGGCGCGAATCCAGGTTGGACGCATCAGCCTGTTCGGCCTGCTTGAAATGTCGCGTCAGCGCATTCGCACAGGGATGCTCGAAGGCTCCACCACGCCGTGCCAGCATTGCCACGGAACCGGCGTCATCCGCTCGACGGAATCGGTCGCGCTCGCCGTTCTGCGCAGTCTGGACGACTGGCTCCGCGCCAATACACCGTGTAATCTGAACACCGTCGCCTCGATCGAAGTCGTGCTCTACATCGTCAATCAGAAGCGCGCCTATCTTCAGAACATCGAGGCGCGGCATGGCGTGACGATTACCCTGACAGCAAGCGAGCGCATGCAGGGGGCGAACTTCCATATCGAGAAGGTTTCGATGGCCGCCGGCGATGCTGAGAATGGCGTGGCGCCGATCTCTCAAAGCGACCGCATCATCCAGCCATTCGAGTCAGATGCCAGCCCCGGCGACGATCAGGCCGGGCGCTCGTCCCGCCGCAAGCGCAGACGCAGAGGCCGTGGCAGCAGCGAGGACCGCGATAATCGACAGGCTTCGGTGCGCGCCACTGACGGCGAAACTGTAAGTGATGACAAATCGGATGAGCCTGTAAACGCGGAAGCTCAGACTGAGGCGTCAGCAGACGGTGAGGATACGAAACCCCGCCGCCGCTCCCGCCGCCGTGGCCGCCGTGGCGGACGCCAGCAGAGAAATGGCCGCATGGAAACAGCAACGGCCGACAGCACCGCAAATGAAAATGCTTCTGATGACGGCGGATCTGCGGACCAGACCGGATCAGATAAGGCAACGCAGCCCGAAAAATCCACACAGTCTGAACAACAGACAGTCGAGGTTCAGCAAGCCACACGGAACGACGCACAAAAGGATGCATCCGGGCACGACGATAAAGCATCGTTTCGCAGGCCTGAGCCGAAGGAAAAAGCCGTCAACGGAACAGGAAAATCCAACGGCAGCGCCGCGCACAACGAACCCGCTCCTGAAAAGGTTGGAGAAAGCATGGCGCATGCTCAGTCCGAAGAGCCGGAAACCGTAACCGTGGAAGGGGCTGCGCCGCCTCCGTCCAAGCCACGCGGAAGCCGCAAAGGCTGGTGGCAACGCCGGGACGCTTGAAGCAGACCGATACCGCACCAGGCATTTTCACAGAAATCCCCGTGAAAACGGGGATCCATATCAACCGGTAGAAACACTGGCTATTTGGATCCCCGTCTGCGCGAGGATTTCGATTCAGGCAGCGTCGCTTCAAGCCTTCCAATTCTGCAAACGGCTGGCCGCTTCTCTCATCGCGTCAAAGGAACCGGCATAGGAAAAGCGCAGGAACCTGTGTCCCCGAACGGGATCGAAATCGACGCCCGGCGTGATGGCGATCCCGAGTTCATCCAATATGCGTGACGCGAAGGCGCGGCTGTCGTCAGTGCGGTCAGAGATGTCGGCATAAATGTAGAACGCCCCATCCGCCGGTGCGAGTTTCATGAAACCGGCACGCGGCAATTCCTCCATCAGCATGGCGCGGTTTCGCGCATAAACCGCCTTATTCGCTTCCAACTCCTCAACGGCGTCTAATGCGGCAAGCGCACCGACCTGAGCGGCGGCATTGGCGGATATGAAGAAATTCTGCGCGAGCCGCTCGATTGTCCGAGCCAGCGCCTCAGGCATCACCATCCAGCCGACGCGCCATCCCGTCATCGAATAATATTTCGAGAAGCTGTTGATGACGATTGCGCCGTCATGGAAACGCAGCGCGGTCTCCGCTGGCTGGCTATAGGTCAGCCCATGATAGATTTCATCCGAGATCACGGTAACGCCATTGCCCCGGCACCATTGACAGATGGCGGCAAGCGTTTCCGGCTGCATCATCGTCCCCGTAGGATTGGCGGGGCTGGCGAACAAAATCCCACCGCCAGGACCATGTTGCATGACGGCCCGCTCCAGCAGCGCCGCATCAGGCATCCACCGGTCTTCGGGACCGACCTCGATACGAACAGGCATCAACCCAAGCGCACTGGCAATATTCCGGTAACAGGGATAGCCGGGTTCAGGCAGATAAAGCGGTGCACCGGTATCGAAAAGCGCCAGAAAAGCCAACACGAAACCCGCCGACGAACCGGCGGTAACGGCGATCCGCTCCGGACCGATCTCCAGATCATGCTGTTCCTTGTAATAGCGTGAGATCCGCTCGCGCAGTTCCGGAATGCCGAGAGCGTCCGTATAACCGAGCACGTCCCTGTCGACGGCGTTCTTGATCGCTTCGCGGGCAATGCGCGGAGCGGGCGTCGCAGGCTGCCCGACCTCCATATGAATGATATTGCCGCCGGACCGTTCCCGCTCGAAAGCCTGACGCATGACATCCATGACCACGAAGGACGCAATTTCGCTGCGTTTCGACAGGGGCAAAGCGCATTGTTCTAGCGCTCTAAGGGATGGATTGGGTTGCAAGTTGGGCCTCTTATCGTAAAACGTCATTCTTATGCCCAAATATCACCGCTTCATGGGCGTTATGTCGAGCCGTCCGTTCACGAATACGTGCCCGTATACATACACGTTATTGACCGCTCAACAGCGCCGTTCTACGGTTCCTTGACATTTGGTACGAGAGAGACGGCCAGTTTTCAGATTAATGGCGAGGACAGCTTTGTTTGATCCACTCCTGACCGTCATCCGGCGTAAAGCACGCAGGACCGGACGCGCCGCAATGGTTACTGTGCTCAGCGCAGCGCTTGTGCTTGGCCAGACCGCCAGCAGCTATGCGCTTGGCCTCATCCGGGACTCCGAGATCGAGGAACTGCTATCAGATTATGCCCGGCCGATTTTCCGTGCGGCAAATCTGAGCACGCAGAACGTCAATATTCACATCGTCAGCAGCACGGTCTTCAACGCCTTTGTCGTCGACGGCCAGAACATGTTTGTCAATGTCGGCGCGATCACCAACTCGAAAACACCCAACCAGCTCATTGGCGTGATCGCCCATGAAGCAGGCCACATCAGGGGCGGGCATCTGGCGCGTCTGAAAGTCCAGATGTCGCGCATGCAATCGGCGGCGCTGATCGTCAACCTGCTCGGTATCGGTGCGATGGTCGGCGGCGCCGTCGGCGGGGGCAAAGGCAACGATGTCGGCGAAGCGGGTGCAGCCCTCCTTTATGGCGGTACTAACATCATCCAGCGCTCGCTGCTCTCCTACCGGCGCGGGGAAGAGTTTGCAGCGGACCAGGCTGCTGTCGAATTTCTCAACCAGACGCATCAATCCGCGCGCGGGATGCTTGAAACCTTCCGCTACTTTGCAGATCAGTCGCTGGCGTCGGTGACATCGATCAACCCGTATATTCAAACCCATCCCATGCCGCAGGAGCGTATTGCGCAGCTTGAAAATCTTGCAGTCAGCAGCCCTTATTACAAGGAAAAGGACCCGCCGCAGCTCCAGTTCCGTCATGATATGGCGCGCGCCAAACTCGAAGCCTTTATGAGCAAGACCAATCCGCGCTATGTGATGCGGCTTTATCCGGAAAGCGATCAGACGCTGCCGGCACGATATGCGCGCGCGATCACGCTTAACTTCACCTCGGGCATCAAAGCTTCCATTCCGGCGCTCGACGCACTTATTGCCGAACAGCCGGACAATCCCTATTTTCATGAATTGAAGGGACAGTTTCTTCTTGAGAGCGGTCAGGTTG
>CAYOUP010000327.1:0-3966 GCA_964407125.1 uncultured Hyphomicrobiaceae bacterium
AAGCTGGATGTTCCGCCGCCAGTATAGCGGGGGTCTGATCCATGTGTCTGCGATCGGCTGAAGGTTGCGAATTTGACCTTGCCGCTCTGAATGGCACGGCGGAAGAACCAGCGGGCAAGACCACGTCTGATCGGTGGCATAAAGAGCAAAAGTCCGATCGTGTCTGTCAGTAATCCGGGTGTTAGCAGCAGAAGACCGGCACACAGAATACCGATGCCATCAATGACAGGTGTTACCGGCATTTCGCCGCGGTTGGCAGCTTCCGCAAAACGATTGAGTGCGGCAAATCCCTGCACCCGCATCAGAAAGCTGCCAGCAATGGCGGTTCCGATCGTGATAGCAATGGTCGGCAAAATTCCAATCAGTTCACCCGCCTGAATGAAAATGGCAATTTCCGCAATGGGCACGGCTATAAAAAACAGAAACAGAATGAGTTGCATTCTTCTAAGCCTTTCAAAAGCCGCATTAAATACTATACAAGCCGATAGTGATGAGTCTTCCCGGTTGGCTTGTCTGCCCGGATCGCGTAGGCTGGTAATCATGTAAGGAACAATTCAGCCGGTAAGTCATTAACCGCTGGCGTATATCCTTACCCGCGCCTATATACTATGGGAAATCCTCATAGCGCACATATGTATCCTTTAAAGCTGCGGCAAGATGAACGGCACATTAGACATCCTCACACTCATATTTCTGGTTCTTGCGGTTGTCATTTTTATCAAGCTCCGGAGTGTGCTTGGACGGCGGACCGGACATGAGCGTCCCCGATACGACCCCTATAGCGCTGAAGACGCCAATGGCAGCATGCCTGACAACATTGTAACGCTTCCGCGAGGCGAGGCCCCCAGAATGTCCGAGGAACTTGATCAGGACACATTCGCCAAGCGCCTCAAAGAGGTTGCTCCCGAAGGTGGCGCGGTTGCATCCAAATTGCAGGATGTCGCCAAGGTCGATCGCACTTTCGACCCTAAGCATTTCATGACCGGTGCCAAATCGGCCTACGAAATGATCGTAACCGCATATGCCGAAGGGGATCGCAGGGCGCTGAAAAATCTTTTGAGCAAAGAGGTTTATGATAGTTTCGCCAGCGCGATGACTGAGCGCGAGCAACGCGGCGAAAGCGTCGAGTTCAAATTCGTGGGTATTTCGAAAGCCGAGATCACGGATGCGGAAGTTCAGAACAAGACCGTGAACGTTACGGTGAAGTTCACCAGCGACATCATTACTGCGACGTTGAATCGCAGCGGTGAGGTGATCGAGGGCAGCCCGTCGCAAATCCAGGAAGTGATCGACTTCTGGACCTTCAGTCGCGATGTCACCTCGCGTGATCCGAACTGGAAACTCGTCGCAACCGGAGCCGCATCCTGAGCGTACCGCTTTGGCAATGGCAATTCGGTGCTGATGGAAGCACTGATCTTCCGTGTGCTGACAAACAGCAGATAGTTTTTTCCGACATAGCGGGCTGGCAGTATGACGATCATCTTGCCGCGCTGATCACGTTTCGTAGATCCTGCAAGCAGCTTCAGGATCAGGCCGCTGGCAATGCCAGCTTACGTGCCTTATGCGAGGCTGCATTCGACGAAATCTATGCTGCATCACCATCCGACGCACGGACATTTTTTGAAAGTTTCTTCACGCCCTATTCGATTACACGGCCGTTGGACGGTGCGCTCGTAACGGGCTATTTCGAGCCTGACGTTGCTGGTGCATTGAAGCCTGATGATCAGTATAGAGTGCCAGTTTACGCGCTGCCGGATGATCTCGTCATTCTCGACGGCCGGACGGGCAGGGGGGATTTGTTGCAAGATTTGACCGCAGCGCGCGGGACGCCGCATGGTCTTGTGCCCTATTACACAAGGCAGGAGATTGAGCAGGGTGCATTGTCGGGGCGCGGGCTGGAAATTGCCTGGCTTGCCGATCCGTATGACGCCTATGTCATGCAGGTTCAAGGTTCCGGTCTTATAAGGCTTCCGGGCGGCGCAAGTTTGCGCCTTGGGTTTTCCGGCAAGAATGGGCACCCCTACACATCCATCGGCAAAGTGTTGATCGAACGTGGCGCGTTGAGCGCAGAAAGCGCAACGCTCGACAAGGTGCTCGAATGGCTGCGTGCCCATCCTGAGGAAAGCCGTGCGGTGATGTGGGAAAACTGGTCCTATCCTTTTTTCCGGATCATGGGGGAAGACGAAGCGGCGGATGGCCCGCTCGGCTCAATGGGTGCGCCACTGACCAAGGGCCGCAGTCTTGCGGTCGATCCGCGTTATCATCAGCTTGGCCTGCCGGTCTGGGTGAGCGCGCCGGAGCTGATAGATGGTGAAAAGCGCCCGTTTCAGCGTCTGATGATCGCGCAGGATAGCGGCTCGGCAATACGCGGAACGGTAAGAGGGGACATCTTCTGGGGAAGCGGCAACGATGCGGGCCGTATTGCCGGCGCGACAAAACACATCTGTGATTTCATAGTCCTTATCCCAAATTAGGAATTACCCGGCATAATATTGGGGAAAGTCAGGGATCGGGATGGGTTCGAAACCGCCATCAAAAAAGAGGGCATTAACCGCCGAGGAAGCTGAACTCTGGGCGGCCGCGATGCATGGCGCGAAGAAAAAGCGGCGTAATTCCTTGCGGGATCAGGCGCTTGAGACGGAAAAGAAACCGCCCGGATCATCCACGCTGGATACGAAGCGATCTCACATTTCTCCTGCCAAAGTGTCACCAACAAATCCTCTGGTCTCCGAGCCGAAACCGCCTTCCGCCCCTCCCCCGATCAACACTTTCGATCATCGCCATAAACGCAAGCTGTCACGCAATATCGAGGCCATCGACAGCCGGATCGACCTGCATGGGATGCGGCAGGCGGAAGCCTTCCCTGCGCTGCGCCGGTTCCTCTTCGCCTGCGCCGCACGAGGCGATCGCAATGTCCTTGTGATCACCGGTAAGGGCACGCGCGTTGATCTGGAAAGGACACGGGATTATATGGGTGAGGAGCGCGGCGTGCTGCGGCGTCTGGTGCCGAAATGGCTGCGCGAACCTGAATTTCGCGCAATTGTCATCAGCTATACGACAGCGGGACCACGGCACGGCGGGGATGGCGCGCTTTATGTCCGGGTAAGGAAACTCAGCCGCGACTAGCCTAAGTTATTTCATTTACAAGATAATCCGGGCGCATTAGTCGCCCGTCATTCCTCGGCGGTGTGTTCTCATGATCGAGCTTATCACTCCTGTGACGATATTCGGGCTCGTTGCGTCCATTACGCCGGGGCCGAACAATATTATGGTTACGGCTTCAGGCTCCGCTTTCGGCTTTCGCCGCTCGGTGCCTCACCTGCTCGGGATAATTTTCGGCTTTCCCTTGGTTTTGCTCGCTGTAGGGCTGGGGCTGGGCGAAATTTTTCAGAACAATCCGCAGATCCATCTATTCCTGAAATATGCCGGTGCAGCATATCTGCTATATCTCGCATGGCGCATCGCGCAGGCTGGCCGCCCGGATCATGGCGAGGCAAAGGCCCGTCCGCTTACCTTTTTTGAGGCTGCCGCTTTTCAATGGGTGAATGTCAAAGCCTGGATGGTTGCGTTAAGCGCAATACCGGCCTTTACAACTATCGGCGGCAATTACTACATGGAAATCGCTCTGATCACGCTGATTTTCGCTGCAGTGACAATCCCAAGCATCACGATCTGGTGCATGTTTGGCGTCGCCATCAGGCGTCTGATACAGACACCGGAAACGGCGCGCATCGTCAATCTGATCCTTGCCGGGCTCGTGGCGTTGTCCGTTCTTGTTCTTTTCTGGTAAGTTGGGTGCTAAAGGGCGAAAGTCGTATATTAACCTCAATGCTGGTAAGTAGGAGTTTGTGGCGACATCAAACTAGTACAGCCCGAGGCAAGTTCGCACCCGGTTTGCCGCAAGCGCTCAAGCGAATTTGCCTTGGATAAGCTGTACTAGACTCAATAGCTTGCTAGTACGCGCTT
>CAYOUP010000328.1:0-3952 GCA_964407125.1 uncultured Hyphomicrobiaceae bacterium
TCAGTGACTGATGACGAAAAAGAGTTAAGTTCTTGATTTTATTGGTGGAGCCAGCCGGGATCGAACCGGCGACCTCAGCAGTGCGATTGCTGCGCTCTCCCAACTGAGCTATGGCCCCTTGTGCTTGCGGAAATTACAACTGTGGCAAATCGCGGTCAAGCTGATCCGAAGATATTGCACGGCCCGGTCACATGGATTTACGTTAAAAGGGTAATGGCCAGACGATTCAACCAGCCCAATTACAAATCTTTTTCTGTTTATTTTATCAATTTCAGCATCGTTTCCACAGATCGCAGCGCAAAACCGCTTTCTGCCAGCTTGCAGCGGGGAATGCGGCGGGGTAAACCTCGCTGAAATGGACGGCGGAGGGTAAATCAAATGATTCCATTGCTGAATTTCATCTCCATGGTGATTACGCTCTATATTACTGTCATCGTGATCAGTGCGATCATGTCATGGCTGCTGGTCTTCAATGTCATAAACCGGCACAATCAGTTCATCTATCTGGTTTCGGACTCGCTTTATCGCATCACGGAACCTGCGCTAAGACCGATCAGGCGACACCTGCCGGACCTGGGCGGGCTCGATATTTCACCGGTCGTCCTGATTTTGGGATTGATCTTCGTGCGTGATGTCGTGATCGCCGGATGGATCGCGCCAATCTTTTACTGATGACTGAGACCGGTGACGGGAGGCTGCCCTTCAGGATCACGAGGACCGGTATCGTCGTTACAGTCAAACTGACGCCGGGAGCCAGCGCCGATCGGATTACCGGCGTGGATGTTGGCGCGGACGGTGCGCCTGTTTTGAAAGCGCGCGTCAAGGCTGTTCCGGAAAAGGGCAAAGCCAACACGGCGCTCATCGCCCTGATGGCGAAATGGCTTGGCGTGCCGAAAAGCGGGATCGAAATCCTCTCGGGAACCACATCGCGATTGAAGCAGCTTGCCATAGCTGGCAATCCATCAGACCTTGAAGGCGCTTTCAGACGACGCCTTGAAGCTGCCGGAAAAGGAGGAGACTGACATGGCCAATGCCACGATCATTGACGGAAAGACGATTGCCGGGCGCGTTCGTGCGCGCATTGCGGAGCAGGTTCGGGCGGTTGAGGCGGATCACGGATACAAGCCCGGTCTAGCCGTTGTGCTGATCGGTGATAACCCGGCCAGCGAGGTCTATGTCCGGAACAAGCGGCGTGCGACCGAAGAAGCGGGCATGCGTTCCATTGAGCACAAGCGCGGCAAGACAATTACCGAAGACGATCTGTTGGCGCTGATCGACGAACTCAACAGCAATCAGGAGGTAGACGGCATACTTGTCCAGCTTCCGCTCCCGCCACAGATCGACGCGAACAAGGTTCTGCGCCGTATCGCGCCGGAGAAGGATGTGGACGGCTTCCACCCCGTCAATGTCGGTTTGCTCGCAACGGGGCAGCAGGCGCTTGTGCCCTGTACGCCACTGGGATGCATCCTGCTTGCGAAGAACGCCATGCCAGACCTGACCGGCGCGGATGCGGTCGTGATCGGCCGCTCGAATATCGTCGGCAAGCCTCTCGCCCAGCTCCTGCTTGCCGAAAACGCCACCGTGACCATTGCTCATTCGCGTTCCCGCAATCTGCCGGAAATTGCGCGGCGCGCCGATCTGCTGTTCGCTGCAGTCGGGCGTCCCGAAATGGTCAGGGGGGACTGGATCAAGCCCGGCGCGGTCGTCATCGACGTCGGCATCAATCGCGTTCCTGCTCCGGAAAAGGGCGAGGGCAAAACCCGGCTGGTCGGTGATGTCGCTTTCGAGGAGGCGGCGAATGTCGCGGGGGCGATTACGCCCGTGCCCGGCGGCGTCGGCCCGATGACGATTGCCTGCCTGCTTGCCAATACGCTTGCCGCCTCGCTCGCGCGCCGCGATCTGCCTGTTCCGCATTTTCATTCCGGGCAATGAGCAGACGGCCGCGCGCAGGCGCCGTTTGACATAATGCAACAACCAATGACATCAGGCATATACAATTGCCGAATATGCTTGGTTTGCATATAGTTCGGCCCGAAATTGACATTATCCTGACCACAACTGACAGAGGAAGTTCAATGACCGTCGATATGTCTGAAAGCAACGAAAACATGGATACGGCGCAGCACGAAAACACCTATGCAATGTTCATCACGCTGTTTAAATACGGCGCGGTAGCGATCTTTGTCATCCTTGCGCTGATGGCAATTTTCCTGGTGTAACGGCTGCATTGCTATTGAATTCGCATTCAGGGGGCCGCGCGGGCTGTGCGGAAATATATATGATCGTGATTGCTGCAACCCATGAAGGCGGCAACGAAAACCGAGTGGCTCTCACACCGGAAACAGCCAAGAAGTTCAAAAATTTAGGCGCTGAAGTCCGTCTCCAGAGTGGCGCGGGCGAGCGTTCGAGCTATCCGGACAGCGTTTACACCGACACTGGCGTCGAGATCGTGCCGACTGCGGCGGCGGCGATCGATGGCGCCGATATCGTGCTGAAGGTGCGCCGTCCGTCCGCTGAGGAACTAGCCGCGATGAAGCCCGGCGCGGTGCTGGCGGCCATTCTCGATCCCTATGATGCGGGCGAGGCGATACAGACGCTCGCAAATGCCAATATCGTCGCCTTCGCCATGGAGTTCATGCCGCGTATCACACGCGCGCAGAGCATGGACGTTCTCTCCAGCCAGGCGAACCTAGCCGGTTACAAGGCCGTCGTGGATGCGGCTTCGCTGTTCAACCGGGCTTTTCCGATGATGATGACCGCAGCCGGGACTGTTCCCGCGGCCCGCGTCTTCATCATGGGTGTCGGCGTTGCGGGGCTGCAGGCGATCGCGACGGCGCGCCGTCTCGGGGCGGCGGTGTCGGCAACGGATGTACGGCCAGCCACCAAGGAACAGGTCGAATCGCTTGGTGCAAAATTCGTTGCCGTTGAGGATGAGGAATTCAAGCAGGCCGAAACGGCAGGCGGCTATGCGAAGGAAATGTCCGACGAATACAAGAAAAAACAGGCCGAACTCGTCGCCAGCCACATCACCAATCAGGACATTGTCATAACCACCGCGCTCATTCCGGGCCGCCCTGCCCCGAAACTTATCAGCCGTGAGATGGTCGAGACCATGAAACCGGGCGCCATCATCATCGACCTTGCGGCGGAACGCGGCGGCAATTGCGAACTCACCATGCCGGGCGAAATCGTGGAGCATCACGGCGTGCGCATCTCCGGGCCGGTCAACTTGCCCGGACAGATTGCCGGAAATGCCTCAGCTCTTTACGCGCGCAATCTCTACGCCTTCATCGAACCGATGATCGACAAGGAAAACAAGACGCTCAACATCAACTGGGATGACGAAACCGTCACCGGCACCGCACTGACGCGGGACGGAAAGATCATTCATCCGAGACTGACAGGAGAACAGGCATGAAACGCTTATCCGCCTCCGCGTCATCCCCGCTCATGAACCGCGCACCGGACGCTGGGCGCCGCCGGGCATTCCGCACACCGATCATCTATCTTCTGACGGTTATCACCGCGCTTTTTGCCTCGTCTCCCGCATGGGCGTCGGCAGCAGGCGGTGATGTCGACCCGTTCATCTTCCGCCTGTCAATTTTCGTGCTGGCAATATTCGTCGGCTATTACGTGGTCTGGAGCGTGACGCCTGCCCTGCATACGCCGCTGATGTCGGTGACGAACGCGATTTCATCCGTGATCGTCGTTGGTGCGCTTCTGGCCGTTGCCGTCGAGGCGGGGGCTGGTGAAGCGCTGGAAGGCGCGACGACGTCAAAGGTCTTTGGCTTCCTTGCTCTGGTCATGGCGTCGGTGAACATATTCGGCGGCTTTCTCGTCACCCAGCGAATGCTGGCGATGTACAGGAAGAAAGAAAAGAAATGACGTCCGCAACCGCCCGCCCGGCGATCCGGTTACTGGTCTTGATGCCGCTTCTGCTCGGTCTGGCGGG
>CAYOUP010000329.1:0-3937 GCA_964407125.1 uncultured Hyphomicrobiaceae bacterium
GATGCTCGGTCGCCATGTCGGAGGCGATTTCGGTCAGCGCATTCTGCTGGGACCCGGTGAGCGAGAAGGGCAGGGCTGCAACAATCTTTTCCGTCAACCGGCCATCGCCGACGATCGCGCGCCCGGCACGACGGCGCAGACGCAGGCGCATCAGCGCGAGCGCCATCTGCCCGGCGAACAGTTCGTCGGTCGCGAGACGTTGCCGCGCGAGGCCGCTTCGCTCCACATCGGCATCATTTTCCGGACGATGCAGGATTCGCAAGGCTTCCCCGAAGGCTGGCCAGTCGCGTTCCGCCAAGAGCGAGGGATCGAGCCATTCCGGCATATGCGGCAGACGCGCGAGCACCTGCGACAGCAGCTTGTAAAACAGCTTCTGCGACAGCCCTTGCGAGAGCGGATAGACCGGTTCGATATTCGGCAGGCGGTGCCGCTCCTCCTCCGGCAAGATGAAATCGGGATGAGGCATTTGCAGCTTGCCGTCATAGCGGTCGACCCGCCCGGAAATGATCCGCATTTCGCCAACAGGCAATTGCCGTTCGATGTAGGCGCGATCGGTATGGAAAAAGATCAGCTCGATCTCGCCCGTATCGTCCTCGCAGATCACGCGATAAGGCGCTCGCTTGTTATTGCGTGGCGAGGGGTGGTGCTTCTTGACGCGGACAAGCAAAGTCACCAGTTGCCCTTGCGCCGCCTGCGTAATGGGCGGCTGGGCACGCCTGTCGGTCAGGCCGGATGGGAAATGCCACAGCAGGTCGACGATCCGCGCTTCCTCGCCATTGCCGGGGCCGATCAGCTTGGAAAGCGTTGCATTATAACGGGGGCCGACGCCTTCAAGCCCGCCAATCGCGGCAAAAAGCGGGTTGAGAATAGCGGGGCGGACATTGGCGCGTCCGGCATTCTCGGGCGGCGGGCTTTGTTGCGGTTTCGTCTCCACGGGCGTGCCGGTTTGTCCAGTATGTTGCGATCACGGGCTGACACAGGCGCCATGGAGCGCTATATCACAACAGGCCGTCGGCTTCGGCAAGTGTCGGCGCTTAACCCCCACGATCCACAATTCGAGTGCGCACGAAACTATGACATCCATTGAATCCCGGATCAAACGCGCTAAATTCCGCGCGAATCATCGCGGCACGAAGGAAATGGATATTGTGCTGGGGCGCTACGCCGAAGCGGAAGCGGAGGGAATGAGTGAGGACAGGCTCGCCGCGCTGGAGGAACTCTTGTCCCAGCCGGACCCGGAAATCGACCAGTGGATAAAGGGACGCGAGGCTCCGCCCGCACTTGCAAGCCTCATATCGGATTTAAGGCGGTTTCACCGTCTCGAAAGCTGAACAATGTTGGAATCACTTGAGGAAAACAGGCGCGCCACTCCGGTACAGCCAAGCAGCGTCTCGGCGGCGATTGGGGCACTGGTCGCGCAGGATAAGCCGCTTGTCGTGTCCGGCGTCCCGGAAGGCTTCGACGCTTATCTGATCGCGCGCATGGCGGCGCTTGCCCATAAGGAACTCGGGTCTCCGGTCTCGCTCACCTATGTCATGCGCGATGACCAGCGCATGGCCGTTCTGCGAGAGCAGCTCAAATTTTTCGCTCCCAATATCGACGTCCTGCAATTCCCGGCCTGGGACACGGTGCCCTATGACCGGGTTTCCCCGCATACGGAAATTGCCAGCCGCCGTATCGCGACCCTTGCCCAGCTTTCGCGGCTTAAAACGCCGAAGCGCCCGATCGTTCTCCTGACGACGATCAACGCCGCGATGCAGCGCGTGCCGCCGCGCGAGCAGATGAAAAAGGCGCTAATCAAGCTGACGCCGGGCGCGACTGTCGATATGGCAGCGCTGGCCAAGCGGCTTGAGCGCTGGGGCTACCGGCGTTCGGGCACGGTGATGGAGCCGGGCGAATATGCGCTGCGCGGCGGCATTCTCGACCTGTTTCCACCAGCAGGCGCGCGGCCCGCGCGGCTCGATTTCTTTGGCGATACGATCGAGACGATCCGCTCGTTCGAC
The DNA here is from genome assembly GCA_964407125.1 of uncultured Hyphomicrobiaceae bacterium. Taxonomy (GTDB): domain Bacteria; phylum Pseudomonadota; class Alphaproteobacteria; order Rhizobiales; family Rhodomicrobiaceae; genus JAHQVI01. The sequence goes on from CAYOUP010000329.1 coordinate 2,004, forward strand.
CTTGCTTCGCAGCGTACGCAGGGGACGGTGAAACAGCTCCTTCTGATGCCAGCCAGCGAGCTACCCGCCGGGCCCGACGTGATCCGCCGGTTCCGCGAACGCTATATGGACCTTTTCGGCGCTGTGACGAGCGACGATCCGCTTTACGAGTCGGTCTCTGCGGGCATTAGCTATGCCGGTGCGGAACACTGGTTGCCGCTTTTTTACGATCATCTCGACAATCTGTTCGACTATGTGCCGGATGCGATCATCTCGTTTGACCATCTCGTGACGGATGCGCGCCGCCAGCGTTTCGAGCAGATCGAGGATCATTTCGAAGCCCGCAATCTGGCGCTTGAGCAGGCTTCGTTCGGCACGCCGCCTTACAAGCCGGTGCCTGTCAGCCAGATGTTTCTCGACGATACAGAGTGGGAAAATGCGCTTAATTCTCACAAATTCCGGCTATTTACCCCCTTCGATGCGCCGGAAGGCGGGGAGGGCATCAGCCAGATCAATTTCGGCGCGAAGATCGGACGCAGCTTTGCATTGGAGCGCGCGGAGCACGTCGATAAGCTGTTCGACGCGGTGAACGCGCATATCATCCGGCTTCAAGGCGAGAAAAAGCGTGTGATCGTCGCGGGCTGGACGGCCGGTTCGCGCGACAGGCTGAATGCGATGCTGACGAGCCACGGCCTTAAACGCGTTGTTACCGCCGATCATTATGCTGTAGCGGCAGCATTCAGGCGCGATGAAACGGCCTTCGCCGTGCTCGGCCTCGAAAACGGTTTCGAAACGCCGGATCTTGCCGTCATTGCCGAGCAGGACATTCTGGGTGACCGTCTCGTCCGCCGCCGCAAGGCGCGCAAGGGCAGCGACGTCATTTCGGAAGCCTCGGCCTTGTCGCCGGGAGATCTCGTCGTTCATGCCGATCACGGCATTGGCCGCTTCGTCGGCTTGCAGGCGATCACCGTCGATGGCGCGCCGCATGACTGCCTTCAGCTCGAATATCAGGGCGGCGACAAGCTGTTCCTGCCGGTGGAGAATATCGAGCTGCTGACGCGCTACGGCTCCGACGGTTCGGATGCGCAACTTGACCGGCTTGGTGGCGCAGCGTGGCAGGCCCGCAAGGCGCGGCTGAAAAAGCGCATCCTCGACATTGCCGACGGGCTGATCAAGCTTGCCGCCGAGCGGGAGCTGAAGCAAGCGCCAGTGCTGACCGAAACGGATGGCGCCTATGACGAGTTCGTTGCGCGCTTCCCGTTCGAGGAAACCGACGATCAGCTCAACAGCACCGAGGCCGTGACCGAGGATCTGGCCAAGGGCCGCCCAATGGACAGGTTGATCTGCGGCGATGTCGGTTTCGGCAAGACCGAGGTTGCACTGCGGGCGGCGTTTATCAGTGTGATGGGCGGCAAGCAGGTCGCCGTGGTCGTGCCGACGACGCTGCTCGCGCGCCAGCACTACAAAACGTTTACGGATCGTTTTCAGGGACTGCCGGTGCGCATCGACCAGGCGTCGCGGCTCGTTCCTGCAAAAGAGTTGACCGCAGTGCGCGAGCGGCTGAAATCGGGACAGACCGACATCATCGTCGGCACGCATGCGTTGCTCGCCAAGAGCGTGCAGTTCTCCGATCTCGGTTTGCTCATCATCGACGAGGAGCAGCATTTCGGCGTTCAGCACAAGGAACGTCTCAAGCAACTCAAATCAGACGTGCACGTCCTGACGCTGTCGGCGACCCCGATCCCGCGCACGCTGCAACTCGCTCTGACCGGGGTGCGTGAAATGTCGATCATCGCCACGCCGCCGGTGGACCGCCTTGCGGTGCGCACATTCATCACGCCGTTCGATCCCGTCACCATTCGCGAGGCGCTGCTGCGTGAGCGCTATCGTGGCGGGCAGAGTTTCTATGTCTGCCCGCGCATTTCCGACCTCGACGAGATCGCCGAGTTCCTGCG
>CAYOUP010000330.1:0-2249 GCA_964407125.1 uncultured Hyphomicrobiaceae bacterium
ATAAAGGTCGGGATAATGAGTGTCAGGCGGCGCAGAATGAAGGAAAGCATTCAGGCTCTTTTCGTTTTTTGCACGGGCGGATAAAGCTACGTGACCGCCGATGCTTCCCGCCTTTGCAAGGACCGCGCCGCATCGGAATGAATGCAGCGCGGCCTGAGAAGCGAACGGCGTATCAGGCGGACTTATTCGCTAAGCCCGACGCCGTAGAAGATGTGACCGCCAAAGGGGTCGATCTTGTAGCCCGTAACTTCCTTGCGCAGCGGCTGGAAGCTCACGGAATGCGCGATCGTCGCCCAAGGTGCCTGTTCCTTGAACACGACCTGTGCCTGCTCATAGAGCTTGATGCGCTCATCCTTGTCGGAGACGGTCTTGGCTTTCTGGATCAGATCCTCGAAAGGCTGATAACACCATTGCGCACGGTTGGCTCCGCCAACGGCATCGCAGCCAAGCAGCACGGCAAGGAAGTTGTCAGGGTCACCATTGTCGCCCGTCCAGCCGAGCAGCACTGCGCCATCGCGCTTCACGTCCTTCGACCGTTCGAGATACTCGCCCCATTCGTAGGAGACGATTTCAACCTCGACACCGATTTTCGCAAAATCCGCCTGGATCAGTTCGGCCATGCGGCGTGCGTTCGGGTTATAGGGACGCTGCACCGGCATCGCCCAGACTTTCATCTTCAGGTCCTTGACGCCTGCATCTTCAAGCATCTTCTTGGCTGCTTCAGGATCGTAAGGATCGTCCTTCAGGTCTGCCTTGTAGGACCAGATGGTCGGCGGGATCGGATTGATAGCGATCTTGCCCGCGCCCTGGAACACTGCATCCAGAATCGCCTGCTTGTTGATCGCCATGTTCAGGGCCTTGCGGACTTCGACCTTGTCGAACGGCGCGACCTGCGTGTTGTAGGCGAGATAGCCGACATTGAGGCCTTCCTGCTCAAGAAGCTGGAGCGAGGGGTCTTCACGCATCGACTGAAGGTCGGCGGGGTTCGGATAAGCCATGATCTGGCATTCGCCCGCTTTCAGCTTCTGATAACGGACAGATGGGTCCGGCGTGATCGCGAAGATGAGTTGGTCAACCTTGGCGGGTTCGCCCCAATAGTCGTCATTCCGGGCGTAGCGGATGACCGCGTCTTTCTGATAGGCCACGAATTTGAACGGTCCCGTCCCGACAGGAACCTGATTGAGCTGCTCTTTCTTGCCGTCTGCGGCAAGCTTGTCCGCATATTCAGCCGACAGAATGGCAGCGAAATCCATGCCGAGATTGGCGATCATCGGTGCTTGCGGACTGTTCAGAAGGATCTTGACCGTGTAGTCGTCGATTTTTTCAACGCCCTTGAAAAAGTCAGGCATCGACATGCTGTTGAAATATTCCCAGGCCGCACCGGACGTATATTTGTGATAGGGATGCTCCGGGTCTTTCTGGCGCATCAAGCTGAAGATCACGTCATCCGCGTTGAAATCGCGGGTCGGCGTAAAGCCTTCGACGGAATGAAATTTCACGCCCTTGCGGAGCTTGAACGTATATTCGAGGCCATCATCCGAGATGTCCCAGCTTTCGGCCAGTCCGGGAATGACATTCGTCGTGCCGGGATCGAATTCGACTAGCTTGTCGTAAACGTTCCAGCGCGATGTGGCATCGAATGTCGTGCCGGAGGTGTAAAGCGCCGGATCGAAACCTTCGGGCGATCCTTCCGAGCAATAGACGAGCGTTTGTGCATGCACCGCCCCCGACATTGCCATCGCGGCGGCGAGTGGCAGCAATAGTCTGATCCGCGTCATATGTGCCTCCTAATATTACATAATCTTATACGAGCCATTGAGCCGTATTATAACGCAGTTAAGCATCATTCAGCGGGGATGAAAATGCTGTTTTAGCGTCAGAGGTGAACGGTTTATTCTGTATAAATACACTGACCGTAAAAGGGTATTCCAAGAGGACGCCATGAGCGAAACTGAAAAGCGCACGGTGCACGAAGCAGAGATCGACGCGCGCAACGCAAATGTGCTGATCTATGTCGATGGCGAACTCGTTCCGCGTCCGGATGCGAAAGTCTCGGTTTATGATTCCGGCTTTCTACTGGGCGACGGCGTCTGGGAGGGCTTGCGGCTCTATAACGGCAAATGGGCGTTTCTGGACGATCATCTGGACCGACTTTTCGAGGCGGCCCGCGCCATCGATCTCGATATCGGAACGGATCGCGGGGGCGTCGTGGAGGCCCTTGAAAAGACCAGGCTTGCCAATGGCATGAC
>CAYOUP010000330.1:2349-3919 GCA_964407125.1 uncultured Hyphomicrobiaceae bacterium
CTGCAATCTCTTCATCGTGCGCAAGGGCGAGGTGTGGACCTCGACCGGCGATTACTGCATGAACGGCATCACGCGCGCCAAGGTCATCGCGCTCTGCCGCGCCAACGGCATTCCGGTGTTCGAGAAAAATTTCTCTCTTGTCGAGACTTATGGGGCGGACGAGATTTTTCTGACCGGCACTTTCGGCGCTCAGACGCCGGTCGCTGAACTTGACGGCAGGCGGATCGGCTCCGGCGAACTGCCCGGCCCGATGACCCGGCGTATACAAGATCTGTACAAGGCGCTTATTGCGGAGGTAACGGCATGAACCCCACGCGCATTGTCATGTGGTCGGGACCTCGCAATCTGTCGACGGCCCTGATGCGTAGCTTCAGCTCACGCGCCGATACCAGCGTCGTGGACGAGCCCTTTTACGCCGCCTATCTCGCCGCAACCGGCCTCGATCATCCGATGCGAGACGAAATTCTTGGCTCGGGCGAGACCGACTGGCGCAAGGTTGCCAACGCTTGTGCGGCGATGCCCGTCTATCCGCCGATCCGCTACGAAAAGCACATGACGCATCACATGATCGACGGTTTCGGGCTGGACTGGATGACCGGCGCAGCCATCGCATTTTTGATCCGCGATCCGGCGGCGGTTGCCGCGAGTTATGCCGCCAAACGCGAGGAGATTCGTGCGGCCGATCTCGGCAATGAGCGGCAGGCGGAGATTTTCGACACTGTCGCGGATCTGCTTGGCAGACCGCCGCCTGTCGTCGATGCCAATGATATTCGGACAGCGCCGAAAGCCGTGCTGACCAAACTCTGCACAGCCCTCGGCATCCCGTTCGATCCGGCCATGCTGTCCTGGCCCGCCGGCCCGCATCCGAGCGATGGCGTGTGGGCGACGCACTGGTACAATGCGATCTACGCCTCCACCGGCTTTGCTCAGCCCGATGCGGAGCCGCCACAACTGACGCCCGCGCTCGAAGACATCGTCGCCGAAGCGCGTCCCCATTACGAACGCCTCGCCGCTCATCGGCTGACGCCTTGAGATTGGATGAATTCATGAAATGTCGTCCCTGATCAGCGCAGCGATTTATCGGTGCGCTGATCAGGGATGAGGTCATTCTGTTTTGTCAGGTTCTGAAACCGTCGCATAGGCTGTGGCGGCAGCGGCGAGGCTGAAGCCCGCCGCGATCAGCATGGCGGCGGTGTACGCATCGAGAAAGGCCGCTTCCAAGACGGCTCGTGCGCTCGATCCGGGATCGGGCAACACACCGAAACGCGTCTCGACATCCTGCGCAATCGCCGCATTACCGGCATCCGACAGATAGATCACGGCCGCCACCGATCCGACGATCGCAACTGCGAACAAACCGGCCAGCCTTGACGCGGCATTGTTGACGCCGGACGCCGCGCCGGATTGCGCATCGGGCACGGAGTTCATGACCGCCGTGGTGAGCGGCGCAACGACGATGGCCATTCCGATCGACATGATCAGAAGCGGAACGAAGATCCCCGGCCAGAACGCGCTGATGTTCATTGCAAAGAGCACCGCCGCCACCGCAACGATCAGTGAACCAATGATC
>CAYOUP010000331.1:0-3912 GCA_964407125.1 uncultured Hyphomicrobiaceae bacterium
CTGCCTCAACGATAGGGCAATAGACCCCGGACAAGTGCTGTTCACTTTCCGGGGCGACAGAAGAAGAACACAAACCTAGGTGCGTGGGGGCGGGGTGAAACCCGCCGATGATGTTTATCAAATGATGGGTTTCACGAGGTTCAACCCATCCTACGCCGCGTCCAGTATCAGCCGGTATCCGACACCTGGCTCGCTCTCTATATAGGTCGGGTTCGCCGAATCATCCCCGAGCTTCGACCGCAGATGGCCGATATAGATGCGCAGATAATGCACATCGTCCTCATGGGCGGGCCCCCAGACCTCGCGCAGGATCTGGCGATGGGTGACGATCCGGCCCGCATTCTGCGCCAGCATTCTGAGCAGCTCGAATTCCTTGCGCGTCAGCTTTACATCCTGCCCGGCAACGCAGACCTTCCGCCTCGGCACGTTAACCGACAGATTGCCGATCACGAATTCCGACACCTCCGATTCCGGCTCGATCTTCAGCCGCAGCGCCGCGCGGATGCGCGCCAGCAGCTCCTCGATGCTGAAGGGCTTGGTCACATAATCATTCGCGCCATTGTCGAGCGCCTGAACCTTTTCCTGATCCTTCGCGCGCACCGACAGGACGATGATGGGCACGTCCGACCATTCGCGGATGCGCCCGATCACCTGCTGCCCGTCAAGATCGGGCAGGCCCAGGTCGAGGATCACCAGATTGGGCTGCGTCGTGGCGCATTTGGAGATGCCATCCTCGCCATAGGGCGCCTCGACAACGTCGTAGCCTTCCGCCTTCAAAGAGATGCGGAGAAACTTCCTGATTTGCGGTTCGTCATCGACAACCAGAATTCGCTTCGACATCAGGCGATGCCAACCTCCTCATTCAGCCGGTCTCCGGCTTCGCTCGCCGGCAGCGGGGGCGCTTCGGCCAGCGGCAATGTAATCTCGATCGTCGTGCCCTTGCCCCCGGGACCGTCCTTCGCCACGATCTGCCCTCCATGCGCCTCGACAATACCCCGGCAGATGGATAAGCCAAGCCCGGTTCCGGCAATCTGGCTGTCCTGCGCGCGGGCGCGGTAGAAAATATCGAAGACCGCATTGCGCGATTCCGGCGGTATGCCCGCGCCGTCATCCGTAATGCGGATCGTGATGATGCTGTCTGCGTGTTCCGCCGAAAACCCGATCCGCCCGCCTTTTTCCGTGTATTTGATCGCATTGTCCAGAATATTGGCGAGAACCTGCTCCATAAGCACGGAATCGACCTTAACGAGCGGGAAGGTGGGCGAAATATCGAAGTTCACTTCCCGCTTGGCGAGCGCCTTGTCGAACTGTTTCATGGCGTGACCGGCAATGTCCCGCAGATCCGCCCATTCGCGATTCGGCTGAAGCGCCCCATAACCGAGGCGGGTCATGTCGAGCAGGTTCTGGACGAAGCGGTTGAGGCGCTCGCTTTCATCGAGAATGGTCTGGATCAGCGTCTTGCGGCTCGCCGCATCGAGATTATCGACCTTCTGCAAGGTTGTCGCCGAGCCGAGGATCGAGACGAGCGGCGTGCGCAGATCATGGGACACGGACGACAGGAGCGCGGAACGGAGCTGCTCGGTCTCGGTGAGGAGCCGCGCCTCCTCGATGTCGGCGGCAAGGTTGGTGCGTTCCACCGCCACCGCGACCTGATCGACCAGCGCTTCGAGAAGGCGGGATTTATCGGGCGCGAGCGCGCGCTGCTTGTCCTTGAACGAGACGCCGAGCAGGCCGACCGTGCCACGTCCGGTGCGCATCGGCAGGAAGAGCCAGTCCGCGGCGGGCAGCGTATCGGATTTCCAGCCCGCAGGTTTGGAGTGGTCCCACGCCCATTCGGCGGCGCCCCAGTCCTTCAGCGCAAGCTGGTCCTCGGGCGGGTAGCCTGCCGCGATTTCCAGCCGCCCGTCCTTTTGCGGCAGGAGCACGAGCGATGAGCATTGCAGGTTCGAGGCGACGTGATGAACAGCGGCCCACAACAGATCCTCAAGTGCGGCGGCAGCGGTGATCTTGCGGCTGAATTCATAGAGATTGGCGGTGCGCTGCGCGGAGATTCGCATGGCGTGCATCTGCGTCTTGAGGCGTGCGGCCAGATTGCCGACGATCACGGAGACGACAAGGAAGACGGTGATCGTGACGAACTGGTCGGTCCGCAAGGCGGAGAAGTTGTAATAGGGCTTGGTGAAGAACAGGTTGAACGCCAGAAAGCTAAGCACACTGGCAAAAATGGACGGGCCGCGTCCGAGATAGATCGCGATGAGGATCACCGCCGTCATGAAGATCAGCGAGACATTCGAAAGCGGCAGGAACAGCGAAACGCCCGATGCCAGCAGGGCGGCAAGCCCGATGCCGCCAGCCGCAAGAGCGTTGGCATTCCAGTCGGCAAAATCCGGCACGAAATTGCCGATGATAATGTCGCGTTTCTGCTCGTCCTTTTCCGGCGAGATGATGGTCAGCTCGAACTCCACCGCCTTGCGCAACAGCTCCTGCGCGACGGTCTCGCGGAACAAGCCGGTCCAGCGGCGCGGCCTTTGCCGTCCGACCAGCAAGCGCGTGACGTTCCGGCGCATGGCATAGGCGATGATCTCGTCGGCGATGCCGGACTCCGCGTCGATGGTGACGACTTCGCCTTCGAGCCGCTCGGCGAGCCTCATGGCTTCCGCGATCCGGTCCTTGGCCTTCTCCGGCAGGCTCTCATAATGCGGCGTGCGTACATAAAGAGCGATCCAGGGTATGCGCTGCCGCTCCGCCATGCGTCTCGCCGTTCGGACCAGCCGCTTGGCGACGCCGGACTCGTTGAGGCAAACGAGCAGGCGGTCCTGCGCGGGCCAGGGCCCCGGAATGGCGTGCGCCCGCATGTAGTTGACCATCTGCGCGTCGACGCGCTCGGCGGCGATGCGCATGGCAAGCTCGCGAAGGGCGGTGAGATTGCCCTTGCTGAAGAAATGCGTGATGGCGCGTCCGGCCTGTTCCGGAACATAGATCTTGCCCTGCCTTAGCCGCTGGATCAGGTCATCCGGCGGCAGGTCGATGAGCTCGATCTCGCTGGCCAGCTCCAGCCCCTTGTCCGGAATGGTTTCCTGGACCTGAATGCGGGAGATCTTGGCGACGACGTCGTTCAGGCTCTCAATATGCTGGATGTTCAACGTCGTATAGACGTCGATCCCGGCGGCCAGCAGGTCCTCGACATCCTGGTAGCGTTTCTCGCGGTGGCTTCCGGGTATGTTCGAATGGGCGAGCTCATCGACAAGCGCGAGCTTCGGTTTGCGCTTCAGAACGGCGTCCACATCCATTTCGCCGAAATACCGGCCGCGATAATAAATCCGTTTGCGCGGTATGATCTCCAGGCCGAGCAGCAGAGCTTCCGTTTCGGCACGGCCATGCGTCTCCGCTATGGCCACGACAACATCGAGGCCCTCGGCCCGGTGCGCCTGGGCGGCTTTCAACATGGCGTATGTCTTGCCAACGCCCGGATACGCGCCAAGGAAAATTTTGAGCTTGCCGCGCTGCTCCTTACTGATTTCTTCCAGTATGGCGTCCGGAGCGGGCCGGTCTTCAGATTCGGTCATACAACTGCATGCGTGGCCGTGGTTTCACAAAATTTCTTATACCTTTTTTGGTGAAGATTGTCCCAATCTTGCTCGGATTATTCAGCAAATTCTTGTTTTCTCGCCATTTTTCGCGCACTGACCGCTAGCAACCGTGGGTTGAATAGAGATGGGGATAAAATCTGGATTGCGGCTATTACGTATAGGGATTTTGTTACAATCGTTTAAAAAGTAAAATGCGTGCGCTGCAAGAAAATTTCAGTGTTTGTAACAGCGGATCTGTTCATCGTTGTTGAACATGTAAATAACTAAGAAAAATATCTCAGATATCAGAGTATCAAAAAAATGAAAAAACAGTTTCCTTAAA
>CAYOUP010000332.1:0-3882 GCA_964407125.1 uncultured Hyphomicrobiaceae bacterium
TTGCGTGATCATTCAGGGCAGCGACGAGAAAGAGCGCGGTGAGGTGACGATCAAGGACATGATTCTCGGCGAGCAGCTTTCAGCAGAAATCACCGACAATCAGGAATGGCGCGAAGGCCAGCCGGCGCAGTTTTCCGTGAAGGAAGATGAACTCGTCGAAGCCGTGGCCTCCGTCCTCGCCCGGCACACATCCGGCGCAGGCAAATAAACAGCAGGCGGAGCAATGACGGCGGAATCGGCGGTACAGTTCGAGGCGCTTCAGGCCAAGGCGCAGCAGATCCTTCAGATCTTCGCTGCCGCCGGGTACGAACGTGTCGCGCCCGCCTACATTCAGCCTGCTGATATTTTCCTGAGCTGCATCGGCGAGGCGCTCCGCAACCGGACTTATGTGTTCACCGACCCGGACGGACAGGAACTCTGCCTGCGCCCCGACCTGACCGTGCCCGCCGCGCACATCTATATGGAGCGCAACCCGCAAGGAGGGGAAAGCGCACGCTATTGCTATAATGGCGCGGCTTTCCGTTACCAGCCGATACGCGGCGATGCGATGCGCCCGCGCGAATTTCGCCAGACCGGGCTTGAATATTACGGCGCCAGCGATCCGGAAGCGGCGGAAGTCGAGGTGCTCGCGCTGATCCTCGAAGCCGTCCGCGCCTCGGGGCTCAAAGGCTTCCAGATTCACACCGGCGATCTCAGCCTGTTCTGCGATCTGCTCAACACGCTCCCGATCCCGCAGCGCTGGCGCGAGCGGCTGATCCATCATTTCTGGCGACCGGGCACCTTCTCGGCAACGCTGCAAAATCTGGCGCGCGGACCGGCGACCATTTCCGATCCCGGAATTGCCGAACTTGCCGCGTCCCTCGATCCGAATGACAAGATGGCCGCGGAACGTCAGGTTGCGGATTTTCTGGATCGGGAGAATATCACTGTTCTGAGCGTTCGCAATATTGACGAAATTGCCGAAAGGCTGCTGTCCGCCGCCGCAGATATGCGTGAGGCGCCGCTGTCGCAGGATGTGATCGCGCTTGTCGAAAGCTATCTGAGCATTTCAGGACCACCCATCGAAGCGCTTTCCGCCATCGAGTCTTTCTCAAAAGAAGCGGGCCTCTCGCTCGACCGCGCCATCGCCTCCTGCCACAAGCGTTACAAGCTGATGCGGGAGGCCGATATCGACCTCGGCTCGCTAAGCTTCGACGCCGATTTCGGGCGTAATCTGGAATATTATTCCGGCTTCGTTTTCCAGCTCGAAATTCCCGGCAAAGGGATATCCGGTCAGATTGCGGGCGGCGGGCGCTATGACGGGCTGCTTCGAAGCATCGGCGCGGGATATGACATGCCCGCCGTCGGCTCCGCGATCCACACCGAGCGCCTGCTCGCCGCGACGGGAGGCGCAGGCTGATGCCCAACGGCAAACTCATTCTCGGCGTGCCCTCCAAGGGACGGCTGATGGAACAGACGGCGAAAGCCTTCGCCGGTTTCGGCCTCGCCTATGAGAAGAACGGCCATGAGCGCGGCTATCAGGGCATCGTTCCCGGCGAACCGGATATCGAGGTTGCGTTTCTGTCCGCCTCGGAAATCGCGCGCCACCTTCAGCTCGGGCGTATCCATATCGGCGTGACAGGCGAAGACCTCGTGCGCGAACATATGGCCGACGCCGATGAACGCTGCGAATTCCTGACGCGGCTCGGCTTCGGTCATGCGGATGTCGTCGTCGCGGTTCCCGAATGCTGGATCGACGTCACGACGATCGCCGATCTGGAAGAAGCGGCGCGGCTTTTCGAGAAGCATCACGCCTTCCGTATGCGCGTGGCGACGAAATATATGAACCTGTCGCGGCGTTTTTTCGCTCGGAAAGGGCTGGCCAGCTACCGGCTTGTCGAAAGCCTTGGCGCGACCGAGGGCACGCCGGCAGCGCAGACAGCGGAAATCATCGTCGATATCACCTCGACCGGCACGACCTTGCGGGCGAACGGGCTGAAAATGCTCTCGGATGGCCTGATCCTGAAATCCGAAGCCTGCCTCGTCGCCTCCCGCGTCACGCCGCAGACAGAGGCCAGCGCGCGCGCCATGACGCTGATCCGGGAGCGCGTGGCAGCCGCGTAATCCATAGATCAGGGTAACCGCAATCCTGTAAACTGCACATTATATGCACATCATTTGGGCATCGTGCCAATCCCCCCGCAATTCGGGGAATTGACGAATGCAGCTTTGAGTGGTGTTGTGCCGGCATGGAAAAGTCGATGAGCCGCTCTCATTCGCTGAGCGTCCCGAATTTGCTGACCTATTTTCGGCTGCTGGCGGTTCCGGCGCTGGCCGCCGTGCTGTTTTTCGTTGAAGGCGAGACCGGCCGCTGGTTGGCGCTCACCATATTCGTTCTTGCCGCCATCACCGATTTTTTCGACGGCTATCTGGCGCGTGCCTGGAGTCAGCAATCGCGGCTTGGACAGATGCTCGATCCGATTGCGGACAAGCTGCTGGTTGGCGCCGTGCTGCTGCTGCTGGTGGCGGATCAGACGATTTCAGGCTGGTCGCTGTGGGCGGCGCTGATTATTCTGTCCCGCGAAATCCTCGTGTCGGGTTTGCGCGAATATCTGGCTGAGCTGAACGTGATGGTCACGGTCAGCCGCCTTGCCAAATGGAAAACGACCGTGCAGATGGTTGCGCTGTGCATCCTGCTTGTGGGCGAGCCGGTCGGCGATATGTGCGCTTGCGGAGCTGTTGAAATCGGGCTGGTCATGCTCTGGATCGCGGCGCTGCTGACGCTTTACACCGGCTTCGACTATTTCCTCGCCGGGCTGAAACATGTCATTTATGAGCCGTAAGATGAGCGTGAAACTGTTATATTTCGCCTGGGTGCGCGAGAAGGCTGGCCTCTCGGAGGAAACCGTCGAACTGCCGGAGGGCACGGAGACGGTCGCCGACGTTATCGCATGGCTGAAAACGCGCGGCGAGAACTACGCCAGCGCCTTCGAGCGCGACACCGTAATCCGCGCCGCGATCAACCAGACCCACGCCAAACACGACGCTCCCGTCGCCGGTGCACGCGAAATCGCCTTCTTCCCGCCCGTGACGGGCGGTTAAAACTCAAGGCGCAGGCGCGATTTCCTGTTCCTTCGCGGTGCATTCCCGATTATTCAGAGGGTAACTTATTCCCAATGTCGTCCCGGAAATGCCGCAGGCATTGTCCGGGATCCAGCCACAAGCGAAAAAGCTGGATCCCCGCCTGCGCAGGGATGACAAGAAAGCGGAAGCCTGCCAACAAACGCCAGCGGACCTGTCATGCCTGACCTGCTACTTGAACTGTTCTCCGAAGAAATCCCGGCGCGGATGCAGCCCCGCGCGGCCGACGATCTGGCGCGGCTGGTCGGCGAAGGGCTCAAGGGCGGCGGCCTGTCATTCGAGGTCGGCGAGGTCGAATCCGGCCCGCGCCGCCTTTGCCTGAACATTCAGGGGTTAAGCACCCGCTCCAAGGACATTCGCGAGGAACGCAAGGGGCCGCGTGTCGGCGCTCCGGAAAAGGCGCTGCAAGGCTTCATGCGCGCCGCCGGTGTCGACAGCCTCGACGAATGCGAGACGCGCGACGACGGTAAGGGCGAGTATTACATCGCGGTGATCGAGAAGCCGGGCCGTGCGGCGGGCGAAATCGTCGCCGAAGTGGTGCCGGACGTGATCCGCAAATTCCCCTGGCCCAAATCCATGCGTTGGGGTGCGTCGCGCCTGCGCTGGGTGCGGCCGCTGCATTCGATCCTTTGCGTGCTTGATGGCGAGGTCGTGCCCTTCGAGATCGAAGGCATCGCCAGCGGGCGCGATACGTACGGCCATCGCCGCGCGCAAAAGCCGGAATTGCGCGGCAAGGCGCTGCCAGTTGAGGATTTCGCCGAG
>CAYOUP010000333.1:0-3877 GCA_964407125.1 uncultured Hyphomicrobiaceae bacterium
ACTGCCGCGCCCCTCGTGAAATCAATTCGTGCTCAAAATATTCGCCGCCCACTATGCCGTGGTCGTTGTCGCTTCACAATATGCTGCCATCCGCTGGCTTGCCGTTCCAGCCAGCGCTGATCATGTTCACTGTCGCCCCGGATGAAGCGCAGCGGAAGTCCGGGGTCCACTCGCCTGACAACCAGACACAGCATATGTGGTGAACCGGATTAGATCCCGGACAAGTGCTGCGCACTTTCCGGGACGACATGGTGGTGGTCTGCGGGGCAAAAGCAGCATAACGACGCCGTTGCCGGACGACATGAAGACGATTAATCTGCCCGCCCCGCCAGGGCGAGCAGGATGGGTTGAGTTTAGCGAAACCCATCGCAAGGAGGTGGGGTTCCTTCCGCTGACGCGGACGTCAACCCACTCTACGAGGACGCAACGTCCACCCAGCCGCCGGTTTCGCCGGAGCGGAAGATGGCGTCGATGACGGCCATGTTCTTCACCGCATCCTCGATCGGGAATTCCAGCGGCTCAACGCCGCGAACCGCGCGCGCAAAGGCAGTCCCCTGAAGCGTGTACTGGTTCGCCGTTTCGAGGGTGATTTTCTGCGCCGAGCTGTCATCCAGCGCTGAACCGTCATCCTGGAAGATGATACAGGGATCTTCGGTCGGCGCGTTGAACGGGATCTGAACCTCGATCCGCCCCGTCGTGCCGAAAATCTGCATGCGCTGATAGGGGACGAGCTGTGTCGAGCAGACGAACAGCGCCTGGCCGGACGGGAAATCGAGCAGGGCCGAGGCCAGCCGGTCGGTTTTGAAATCGGGATCGCGCTCGATCATAGAGACGACGCGGGTCGGCTCTTCGCCGAACATGTAGCGCGAGGTCACGATCGGATAGCAGCCGATGTCATAAAGCGCACCGCCGCCAATATCGGCCATGTTGCGCACATTGGACGGGTCGCGGTTCATATAACTGAAGCTGCCCTGGATCGCGCGCAGCTCACCGATCGCGCTGCCGCGAACCATTTCACGCGCCTTGATCCATTGCGGGTGGTAGCGCACCATGAAGGCTTCCGCGATGATGACGCCGTATTTGTCGCGCGCCTCAACGAGCTGCTTGGCCCCCTCCGCATTGAAGGCAACCGGCTTCTCGCACAGCACATGCTTTCCGGCTTCGGCGGCCTTGAGCGACAGCGGCACATGGAGATGGTTGGGCAGCGGGTTGTAGACGGCCTCAATCTCGGGATCGGCCAGCATCTCTTCATAGGAACCGTAAGCCTTGGGAATGCCGAGCTTTGCAGCCGCGGCCTTGGCGCTGTCCAGATTGCGGGAGGCAATCGCCTGAATGTCGCAGCCCGCACTCTTCTGCATCGCCGGAATGACTTTTTCGGTTCCGATATTGGCCGTGCTGATAATCCCGAATTTGACTGGCTCCATGTCCGTCTCCCTGATTGTTTTCGCGCAAAGCTTAGCACAGCGGCATCGATACGCCACCGATCGCAAGCCATGATGAATTTACTCTGCCGCCTGTTCGCGCAGAATAGCGGCGAACGCATCAATCTTCGATGAGCGAACGCCCTTTTGCCAGACCAACATCGTGCGCAACAGGCTTTCTTTCCGAGGCAGCGAATGAATCCGCAACCTTTTGCTCTCCGGAAAAGCTGAGATCACGCTTTTGGGAAGCAGCGCCGCGCCCATGCCGGCAACCACGCAGCCAAGCATGGCATGATGGGAACGGAGTTCGATGATACGTTCCGGCATGTCCCGTCGGCTGGCGTACCACTGTTCAAGCTGCTGGCGGTAAGAGCAGCCATGTTCGAACACGATCATTGTCGGCGGTATAGTCTTGTCAATCGGTGGATGATCTTTCGTCGTGACGATGACCAGCTCCTCATGGAAGGCGACGATCGAGTCGAACTTCGCGTCTGCAACCGGCTCGCCAATCAAAGCGGCATCGACTTCACCTTCAAGCACGGCGGTTGCCATCCGCATCGAATTCCCGGTCCGCAGCTCCAGAACGACCTCGGGATAGCGCTCACTATATATCGTTAGCGGACCCGGCAACCGGACCGCGGCGGTACTTTCCATTGTGCCAAGCCGGAATAGCCCCCTTGGGCGTTCGTCATGAAGTGCGGTTTCGGCCTCGTGAGCGAGTGAAAGGAGCCGATCAGCATAGTCGAGCAAGGTATGCCCTGCTGGCGTCAGCAAGAGACGCTTGCCTTCCCGCTTGAAGAGTTTCACGCCGAGATGGTCTTCAAGCTGACGGACGCGCGTCGTGACATTGGATTGGACGCGGTGCAGCCGCTCGGCCGCTCGCGTTACGCCGCCTTCTCTGACGACAGCAGAGAATATGCGCAGATCCGACAGCTCCATCCATCTCTCCTAAAGAACGAAACGATCATTATTATTCATTTTTTAAAAGGGTTGGCAAGACCTATGTAAGGGTGAGGCCGAACGGAACCGAAGGCCTTTTGCAGCCTTGGGCCGTTCCGGTCCAGAATGGAGAGCAAGATGATGATCAGGCATGAGACGGTGAGGGCCGCCTATAAAATGGACCCTTCCCCGGTCACGAAATCCCGCCGGGCAGCGGAGCAGATCGATGCGCGCCCGGAGCGGGGCTTTGAAGACTACGTAAAAGTCAATCCGCAGTCTGAAGCTTCGCATGCAACGCGAAGAGCCGGGAATACGGACGGTAGCTCCATCGTGTTCGATGGTGCGCGCACGGAGCATCAGTCAGGCGCAGAGGCATTTTTTCACGGAAACGGTTCGATCAACTACGAAGCCGCCATACGGGCTGGACGTGTCGCCCGGTCCAGAGCGTTTCGACGGGCGGGTGCCGATATCTGGCGAGCACTGAAGCGCACGGTTTTTCAGGCGCCAGACACCACGAAGTAAATTCGTGTTTTTTACTCGGCTGTTCACCGGGCGTCGCCGACCTTCACATCAAAAGCGCAGACATGCCGCATCCGGATCAAAAAAGGGCGCTCCCTTCGTAAGGAAGCGCCCTGGCGATTTCGCGGATCGCGGGAAAAACTGTCTGGGCACGCATGACACGCGCAGGGGAACATTGGGACGGCGGACAAATTTCCTCGGCAACAGGATACGCAGAACCGGCCGTCAGGACGCATTACACCAACTTCAGAATACGCAATTCAACTCCACGCATTACGAAACGCTTCACTCTCCAGTCGTCCTGAACGTCTTGGTCTCAGGCTGAATACCGGCCTGAGCGCAGTCCGGCACGCGGCTGTCCATCATGAAAAAGCGGCAGGTCGAGCTGAACTCTGCTTTCTGCAGGGGGGGCTTGCAGCGCGGGATTTTCCGCAGCAAAAAACTCGATCTGTTTCTGTCGCTTCTCCTCAATCGAACGCAAAACGCCGTTTGCTAGACTCCCCAATTGTTGCCAATTGGACTGGGACTCATGCTTCACTTTTACGCTCCACTTTTACTGATACTTGTTAAGAAGGTTTTTACCCTTCTTTAATCAAATTATCTGATTCGCTTTCTCGCGACATCAAAAAGACACTGTCAAGCGCATGTTTTTCCACCGCTTGTGGATTTCTTCGGTTTGGTGCGCAGATGCATCAATCCAAACGGAGGCCGCGGCCGGAGTTTGGCAAAATTGATGCAAAACAAAAAGCCAGGGTGCTGGCGCATCATGAGGCGCCGGTGATCTGCTTCTCGATCTCGTAAACCGGCATGTTCACCATGTCCTTGCTGATCTCGGCGCGAACGGCTTCTTTCAGCGCGTGGCTGTAATGAGGCCGTATCATTCCGAGCGCACGCGGCGCGGCGACGATGACCATCGATTTGACCTCGCCCTTTTCCAGCGCCTTGTCCAGATGCGCCGCGAGCGTCTTCAGAAAGTCCTGTTCCGCCTGATCATGCCA
>CAYOUP010000334.1:0-3848 GCA_964407125.1 uncultured Hyphomicrobiaceae bacterium
TTTCAGGGCGCCGATCCGCGCCAGTTCATCGAGACCGGCCGGGATTACAGCCAGCAGGCGCGTGAGGCCCGGAGAAGCTGGATCGAAGCGCCGCTGTCGCTGTCCTTCCGCAGCACGCGCGCGATCCTCGACAGCGTGGACCGCGTCTTCGCCGATCGCGACAGGACGCCGGGGCTGACCGCCGAGCCGAAGCCGATCCGCCATTTCGCCCACCGCGAGGGCGCGGGCGGCTGCATCGAGATCTGGCCGGTCATCAAGGCGGAGAAGCAGGACGGCGCGCCGGTCTGGGAGCCATTCGCGGAAGCGGGCAGCACCGCGCCTCCCGCCAATCAGCTCGCTGCGCGCATTGCCGGACAGATCCGCCATTGGCTCGACACCGGCGAAACGCTCGCCTCGCAGAACCGCCCGATCCGCCCCAGCGACATCCTGATCCTCGTGCGCAAGCGTGCGCCCTTCGCCGCGCCAATGATCAAGGCGCTGAAATCGGCGGGCATCCCCGTGGCGGGCGCGGACCGGATGCGGCTGACAGAGCAGCTCGCCGTGATGGACCTGATGGCACTCGGTGATGCGATGCTCCTGCCGGAAGACGACCTCACACTGGCGGCGCTTTTGAAAAGCCCGGTCTTCGGCCTGTCGGAAGACGAGCTTTTCTCGCTCGCCTATGACCGCCCCGGATCGCTCTGGCAGGCGCTGGGGGAAAAAGCGGGAATTAGCGAACATTATCGAACATTGATGGCGTGGCGCGAGGAAGCGCTGCATGCCCTGCCCTACGATTACTATTCGCAGCGCCTTGAAAGCGATGGCCTGAGACGCCGCCTGCTGGACCGGCTCGGGCCGGACGCCGCCGACGCGATCGGCGAATTCCTCAATCTCGCCCTTGCCTATGAGACGAACGAAACGCCCACGCTGCAAGGCTTTCTGCAATGGCTGCGCAAGGCCAATCCCGAGATCAAGCGGGACATGGAGGCCGAGCGCGACGAGGTGCGCGTGATGACCGTGCACGGCTCCAAGGGGCTGGAGGCGAATATCGTGTTTCTGGCCGATAGCTGCTCGATGCAGTCTGCCGGGCGTACGCAAATCATCAAGCTGACGCCTGCCAAACCGTCCTTCGCCCTACCGCATGAGCTTCTGGTCTGGCCGCTCCCGAAATCGAAGATCATTCCTGCTATCGCCGAGGCGCGGGAGGCCGAGAACAGGGCCGAGAGCGACGAATATCAGCGGCTGCTCTATGTCGCGATGACGCGCGCGCGGGACCGCCTCTATGTCGCCGGTTTCGAAGGGCTACGCCCGCGTCACGCCGCCTGCTGGTACAATCTCGTAACCGAGGCGCTGGACGGGCAGATCCACGAGGCACGTGATTTTCAGGGCAATCCCGTCCTGCAGGCCGACTATGCGCAGACCGCCGAACCCGACGCCTCAAAGCACAAAGCCGAGATGCGGGAAGTACCGCCTGCGCCCGATTGGATGGCGGCAAGTGCGGATGAAACGCGTGGGCCGATCATCTTCAACCCGTCACGCCTCGATCTGCCACACGAAGATCGCGACCAAGCGCAAAACTCCGGCAGACAGCGCGGCGAAGCGCTTTTACGTGGCCGCGCCGCCCACAGACTGCTGGAACTTCTGCCGCAATTCGACCGGGGAAGCTGGGAGAAGACGGCCCTCGCCTATCTGGCCGCCGAGGCAAAGTCCCTTGACGGCGACGATCGCGCGCAACTCTTCCGCGACGTCGAGGCGATCCTTTTGCATCCCGAATATGGCGAGATCTTCGGTCCCGGCAGCCGCGCCGAGGTTCCCTTTCATGCAGATTATGACGCATCCCCCGGAGAACCGCCCATCCGCATATCGGGCCAGATCGACCGGCTCGTCATAACAGGTGAGTCGCTGCTGATTCTCGACTTCAAAACCGGCCTGAACATCCCGGAAAGCGCGGCAGACACACCCGATGCCTATCTCGCCCAGCTTGCCGCCTATAGGTTGGCAATGCGGCAGGTTCAGCCGGAAAAAGCGATTAAAACCGCGATATTATGGACCGAATCCCCCATATTGATGCCGATTGGGGATCTTCTGATCGAGCGTGGTGAGGCCGTCTTCACGAGGCTGTGCGGAGCGCGTGTCTTGACCGGCAGGCCAACGCCACCTAGTTCTATTGTGCACAAGGCTGACAGCAGCCGACACTAAAGGAGAGATACATGGCGCCGATTGCCGTATCCGATGACACATTCGAGGCCGAGGTTCTGAAATCCTCCGAACCGGTCGTGGTCGATTTCTGGGCGGAATGGTGCGGCCCATGCCGGATGATTTCGCCTGCGCTGGAAGAAATCGCCAGCGAACTCGAAGGCAAGGTCAAGATCGTAAAGATGAACGTGGATGAAAATCCGCGCATTCCCGGCGAATTCGGTATTCGCGGAATTCCGGCCCTGCTCCTGTTCAAGGATGGCCAGCTCAGCTCGCAGCAGGTCGGCGCACAGCCGAAGAGCAAGCTGAAAAGCTGGATCGTCGAAGCCGCTCAGGTGCAGATTGCCTGAAGGCAACAAAAACCTGTAGCCGAAATTCCCGCGAAGGCGGGAATCCAGCATTTCGTTTACAATGGATCCCCTCCTTCGAGGGGATTTCTCTTGAGAATGAGAAAAGGCTCCTGCGACAGGAGCCTTTTTGCTTTATTGAAGCGCTCGGCGCTCTGTTACGCCGCAGAGGACACGCGTCCAACGCCATGCGAGAGCATGGCATAACCCTGCCGCATGATGTCGAAACGGTAAACCTGTTTCAGATTCTTGCTCTCGATATATTTACAGCCATACCAAGGCCCCATGAGCCGCACCTCGAAAGGAAGCGCCTCAAAGCATCCTGCCGGAAAGATCAGCGTTTTCGGGTCATCGCCCGTGCTGTATGTCGCTTCAAATTGCTGTGTCATGGCTTTCTTATACAACAGGAACAAATAGTGAACAAACTCTTTTTTTACAGATCCTGATTACCACCCTTGATTGTAGATCGTATGAACAGGCCTGTTTTATGGCCTTCAAAGGGAAAGATGCGGGCAGACACTGTCTTGGCCTTTCTTTGAAAGGTATTTCAGTGGCTTAATAGGGCCTAAGGGTTATGAACGCTTTCCGAACACATCCGGGACAATGGGGGTTATCCACAGTCTTACAAGCAAGCGCGAGTGATTCACAACAGCTAATCCACACGCAGAGATTGTTTCGATTTTCCAGTCCCCGAAACGGGTAAAGTTGCGTGCATCAACAGGGGCTGGTAGCTTCTCCCGCGAATGAAATGTATCTGCAAAATGCGGTTTCAAGTTCGCCTTGCTGACCTATCTCTCAGACGCGGCTGTTCGAAAGGCTGGATACTACGATGAGTGGCCAAACAAAGCCTTATCTCGTTCTGGCGCGAAAATACCGGCCCCAGACATTCGACGACCTGATTGGACAGGACGCGCTCGTAAGGACGCTGAAAAACGCCTTTCGGAGCGGCCGCATCGCTCAGGCCTATATGCTGACAGGGGTTCGTGGCGTCGGTAAGACGACAACGGCACGAATCATAGCCCGCGCTTTGAACTATTCCAAACCGGGTGAGGATCTCGGGCCGACGATCGACATGCCGGATTTCGGCGAGCATTGCGAAGCCATTATCGAAAGCCGCCATGTTGACGTGGTGGAGATGGACGCCGCCTCGCATACCGGCATCGACGACATTCGCGAGATCATCGAATCGGTTCGCTACAAGCCGGCTTATGCGCGCTACAAGGTCTTCATCATCGACGAAGTGCACATGCTCTCCAAGGCCGCCTTCAACGGCCTGCTGAAGACGCTGGAAGAGCCGCCGCCTCACGTAAAATTTATCTTCGCCAC
>CAYOUP010000335.1:0-3835 GCA_964407125.1 uncultured Hyphomicrobiaceae bacterium
CAAGTCTTTGGGGTGAATCTGGCGCGCATATGGCGGCCGGATCATAAAGGTTCAAGAAGTCTGGTATGGCAAAGACGAACCCATTCGAGTTTCTGCAACAAGTACGGGCCGAGACGGCGAAGATCACATGGCCGACCCGCAACGAAACGATCGTGACAACCATTATGGTCCTGATTATGGCGGTCCTTGCGGCACTTTTCTTCTTTCTTGCCGATCAGGTCTTGAGCTGGGGCGTTGGAATGCTGCTCGGGCTTGGCCGTTAGGTTTAACGCATCGTTAAAAAAGAACAGGTAAACGATGACGAAGCGTTGGTACATTGTTCACGCGCACTCGAATTTCGAGAAGAAGGTCGCCGAATCGATCAAGGAGCGGGCCGTAACGGCCGGACTTCAGGATCTGTTCGAGGACGTTCTTGTCCCGATGGAAGAAGTTGTCGAGGTGCGGCGCGGACGCAAGGTGAGTTCCGAGCGGAAGTTCTTTCCGGGCTACGTTCTCGTCAAGATGGATATGACCGATCAGGCTTATCACCTGATCAAGGACACTCCGAAGGTCACGGGCTTTCTGGGCGCGAACAACAAGCCGATGCCGATTTCCGAGGCGGAGGCGATGCGGATTCTTCAGCAGGTCCAGGACGGTGTGGATCGTCCCAAGCCTTCTGTCACATTCGAGATTGGAGAGCAGGTGCGCGTTGCTGACGGACCATTTGCGTCCTTCAGCGGACATGTCGAGGAAGTCGATGACGAGCGCGCACGGCTCAAAGTAGCAGTTTCCATTTTCGGCCGGGCAACGCCGGTCGAGCTGGAATACGGCCAGGTCGAGAAAATCTGATCTGGCTTTTCTGCGGGAGGATTGCGGGGTTTGCCATATCCCCGGGTGATCCGTACCGCAGACCCTAAACATAAAGAGCCATACGGCTCGAAAGGGAAGACATGGCAAAGAAAGTAGCTGGTTTTTTGAAGTTGCAGGTGCCCGCCGGGCAGGCCAACCCGTCGCCGCCAATCGGCCCGGCGCTTGGTCAGCGCGGCATCAACATCATGGAGTTCTGCAAGGCGGTCAACGCGGCAACGAAAGATTTCGAGCCCGGTTCTCCGCTGCCAGTGGTGATTACCTATTATCAGGACAAGTCCTTCACCTTCGTCGTCAAGACGCCGCCCGCATCCTTCCTTCTCAAAAAGGCGGCCAAGCTGGGCAAGGGTTCGCAGACGCCGGGCCGCGACATAGCCGGTAAGGTGACGCAGGATCAGCTTCGCGAGATCGCGGAGATCAAGATGAAGGACTTGAACGCGAACGATGTCGACCAGGCCATGAAGATCATTGCCGGTTCCGCGCGTTCGATGGGCATCACGGTGGAAGGATAATCGAGATGGCAACGATGGGTAAGCGCCTTAAGGAAGCGAACAAGAGCATCGACCGCCAGAAGCTCTATCCGGTGAGCGAGGCTGTGAAGTTGGTCAAGGAACGCGCAAAAGCGAAATTCGACGAAACGATCGAGATTGCGATGAATCTCGGTGTCGATCCACGCCATGCCGATCAGGTCGTGCGCGGTGTCTGCAATCTGCCGAACGGCACAGGTCGCACAGTCCGCGTCGCCGTGTTCGCGCGGGACGCAAAGGCTGAAGAAGCGAAGGCCGCCGGGGCCGATATTGTCGGCGCCGAAGACCTGATGCAGGAAGTGCAGGGGGGCACGATCAATTTCGATCGCTGCATCGCTACGCCTGACATGATGCCGCTGGTCGGCCGTCTGGGGAAAGTGCTCGGTCCGCGCGGCCTGATGCCGAACCCGAAAGTCGGCACGGTAACGATGGATGTCGCGGCTGCGGTTGAGGCCGCAAAAGGCGGCGCGATCGAGTTCCGCGTTGAAAAGGCCGGGATTATTCACGCTGGCGTCGGCAAGGCGAGCTTCGCCGATGATGCACTTGTCGAGAATGTCAAGGCTTTCGCGAATGCCGTGATCAAGGCAAGGCCGAGCGGTGCGAAAGGCACGTATGTAAAGAATATTTCTCTCAGCTCGACGATGGGGATCGGTATTCGCATCGAGCCTGTGTCGATCACGGGAGAAGCCTCCGCTTAAAGCGGCGGGCCAGTAAATCCGCCGCGAGGCGGTTGAGTATCGGATGCTTGCATCCGAGAGCGCGCCGGGAGGCTCTTGCCAGCCGGTGCGCTTGCCTGTCCGAGACTGCGGGTGCCTTCGGGCTTAATACATGCCTGCACAGACGGGACACCAAAGGGATCAATGCGGCCCCATGAAGGCCGTGGCGATTTTGGCGGGGCCCGGGACGGGACCTGAAGCGCCGGAGAGAACTCCGGCGGAATTGAGCCGGCGGGTGGAATCTCCAGCCGCCTTGGAATGGAGAAGACTGTGGAAAGAGCCGAAAAAAACCAGGTTGTCGAAGAGCTCGGCGCCATTTTTGCGGACTCTGGTGTGGTTGTTATTGCGCACTATACCGGTCTCACAGTTGCCGAGATGCAGGATTTCCGTGGCCGCATGCGTGAAGCAGGCGGTTCGGTCCGCGTCGCCAAGAACAGGCTCGCTAAAATCGCCCTGGATGGAAAACCGTCCGCCAAAATGGCGGATTACCTGACGGGCCAGACTGTCCTTGCCTACTCCGAAGACCCGGTCGCGGCGGCGAAAGTCGCGCGCGATTTTGCCAAGTCGAATGACAAATACGTCATCCTCGGCGGCGCGATGGGGGCTGAGGTGCTCGACTCCAAAGGTGTCGAGGAGGTGGCGAATATGCCGTCACGCGAAGAGCTTATCGCTCAAATCGTCGGCATGATCGGCTCTCCGGCAAGCAATCTGGTTGCTGCGATTGGCGCGCCCGCTTCCGATATTGCGGGGATTCTTACGACCCTGGAAGAACGGGAAGCAGCTTGAAGGCAATGAATTGAGACCGGCCTAAGGCGCTATGCAGATGCACCGGGCATGGGAACAGAAACGGATATTTGACAATGACTGATCTGAAAAAACTGTCTGAACAAATTGTTGGCCTCACCCTTCTTGAGGCTGCCGAGCTGAAGAAAATTCTCAAGGACGAGTATGGCATCGAGCCTGCTGCTGGCGGCGCGGTCATGGTGGCCGGTCCTGCGGGTGCTGGCGATGCCGGTGCCGCCGTTGAGGAGAAAACCGAATTCGACGTCATTCTTGCAAGCGCTGGTGAAAAGAAAATCAACGTCATCAAGGAAGTTCGCGGCATCACCGGCCTTGGCTTGAAAGAAGCCAAGGATCTGGTCGAAGCGGCTCCCAAGGCGATCAAGGAAGGCGTGACGAAAGACGAAGCCGAAGAAATCAAGAAGAAGGTCGAAGCCGCAGGCGCGACCATCGAAATCAAGTAGCTGTTTTCCCGGCGGGGAGTTCCGCTTCTCGCCGGTTTTCAGCTTTGACTGCCACAGCAGCGGTTCTTTTCAGATGCCGGACCAGGCATTTGCAAAGAGCCGTTTACGAGTGATGTGAGGAGACGTAATGGCGCTATCGTTGACCGGCCGGAAGCGGATTCGTAAAAACTTCGGCCGCATCGCGGAAGTGGCAGAAATGCCAAATCTGATCGAAGTCCAGAAACAGTCCTACGATCTTTTTCTTATGGTCGACGAGCCGAAAGGCGGCCGCCCTATTGAGGGGCTTCAGGCCGTCTTCAGCTCTGTCTTCCCTATATCAGATTTCTCGGGCCGTGCACAGCTTGAGTTTGTCAGCTACGAGTTCGAGAATCCGAAATATGATGTTGAGGAATGTCAGCAGCGCGGCATGACTTATGCCGCACCGCTCAAGGTAAAACTGCGCCTGATCACATTCGACGTCAATGAGGAAACGGACGCCCGCTCCGTCCGCGACATCAAGGAG
>CAYOUP010000336.1:0-3811 GCA_964407125.1 uncultured Hyphomicrobiaceae bacterium
AGTGGTTCGAATCTAACAGATCGAACCACTAGATTCTTTGCTGATGGATCAAATTTTCATGACATTTGAATGCCTTGATCACTACCCGGTGATCCCCTATCAGGGACTCAAATGTCATGTTTGATCCACTAGCGCCAGCCATTCCATGCCTTTGATGGTAGCCGATTACTGCGTAGCACGGCTGGCTTTCCATGCGCGGAACGCCTGAAGCATTTTTTCTCTTGCCGCTGCGTTCACCGAATTGTCTGCATCCGTCGGGGACCGATCGGCCACGAACTTTCGAAATGCAACAACTTCAGCGCCTTCAGGTTTACCGCCAAGCGTTCCTGTTTTTTCTGCCCGCTCTAGCCATGTCTGGGCGGCGGGGAAACGTTGCCATCCGGGCACCTTGGTCAACAGATTGACTTCCTGCCATTTGCGATGGCGCGGCGGTTTCTGAAGCTGCTCGATGTTGGAAAAGAACATGTCGACAAATTTGGCGACCTTATTATATCGCCATGTGTTCGGTTCCCAGCCATAGACAATCATGACCGCGCCAACTGCGATGGTCTCCACAGTCTGCCCCGGCTCGATCAGCTCCGGATAATCATCCGATGTCAGAACGCTCGGGAAATACACATCGGTGAGCTCCAGCGTTGGCGCCATGGGCAGGAATTTCACATTGTCCGTCTTTTTCAGACCGTCATATATCTTCGCGGGCTTGCCATAAACGCCAACGCTGGCGGCTATTTCACCACGCTTCAGCTTCTCCAGCGCGACGGCAGGGTCATCATGGACCGCCTCGACCTCAATTTTCAGCAGATCGAAAACGGTGGAGGCGGTGATCGCGATACCGCTGCCCGGCAAGCCGAAATTGACCTTCCGGCCTCTGAGATCCTCGATCGTATTGATGTCGGTGCCGGTCAGCAGATGAAATTCTTCATTGTAAAGCTTCGTGACATATTGAAGCTTGTTGACGGCGCCCGGAAAGAGGCCGCGCTTCCTGATGTAAGCGAGTACGTCAGACTGAACGATACCGAGATCGACGCCGCGCACTTTCAGGATATCCTCGACATTCTGCATCGACCCCTTTCCGAGGAGGGCAAGAACCCGCATCTTGCCGGGATCATCGAGTACATTGCTGAGGTCGGAGGCGAATTGCACATAGGTGCCGGTCACTGTTCCGGAGACGATCCCGACCGTCGTGTCGTTAATGTCCTCAGTGGCGCCGGGGGCCTGAGCTGACGCATGCGTGATCATCGCAAGGACAACCAGACTCTTGAGCGCCAGACATATGGCGAGCGCTGTTTTTCTTAAGACTCTGCCGGATATACCGAGTGCTTCCAAACCGAAAACTGAACGCATGGACATATTAACCCCTATAGCGAAATCTGCGTTGACTCTATTATTTGTGTTTTCCCGCTTACTGCCTCTTTGCGATCCTGTTTTTGGCGTCCGGATGGCCAAGTTCGGCAGCTCGCGAATACCAGCGTGCGGCAATGTTGGCGTCAGGCTTGAACTGCGGTCCGAGCGAGGTTTGAGGCAGAAGCTCCGGATCGTAAGTTTGGGCAAGGTAATAGGCTCCGCTCGCGCTGCCATGAGTGGCCAGATACTCGAAGATCAGACGAGCGCCGGCGATATCGTTCAATTCAAGTGCTGCCCTCCCGCGATCAAGCCTGTGCTTTTCTTCATCCCTCGGGATGCTCGGCCTGGCCGGCGGTGGCGTCGCAGCTATCGTCTCCTGAGCCTGGGGAGTCGCAATTCCGCCAGTACTGATCGCGACCGTGGGGCTACGATCCGACGTGTTGATGTCCAGGATCATCTTGCGTTCAGCCAGGACTGTCCCATCCAGCTGGAGCAGTGAAATCGACAGGGCAATTCGCCTGGGGACTTTCTCTTTTGATGCTGATGGCGCGATCATGAGATCGGAGAGATCGCCAACGGATACATACCAGGCGCCGGACTCAAACAGCCGCCCCTTGGTCAGATTCAAGTCTATCGGCAGGCCGCGGATCAGGATCGATGATTGTTGAGGAATATCGGTGTTTTCCGAAAGGCGGATTCTCAGCGGTGTCGGGTCAGTCACATTGAGATGTAAGATCTCAGAAATTTCGATAAGCGGGGTTTGGGCCGGGGAAGCAGGCGATACGCTAAAATAGAACGGTATGATTAGAAGCGGTGCAATCAATTTCGTGGCGGCGCTCATTGCAACCTCTGACAACTAATTTCAGCAATTCCCCCTTCGCTTCGTCCCCCGTTAAGCGACTGACTGCACCAAGTCTTTTAAAATGATTAGCACCCAATCTTGCACAGCAAGTAGACGTCAATTGGGCACTGAACGTGGTCATATTACATGCAATGCCGGGCAGGTTGTACTCGAGGAGAGTACCTACTTTCGCGATATTCATACGTCATGACAGGCAGGGTAAGGTATCCGGCCATTTCCGATATCGTCAAAGCGAAGCAGTCGATTCATCAGCAGGGTTTTAACTTGTCTCTTGTTGCTTGGGAGCTGACTCTTGGCAAAATGACACAACAAGCCATCTCAATCAGAGGTTGAGTATCAAAAAAAGCTCAGCATACCATTACGTTGAACTCGACATCCTTGTTGGGATTTGCGCTTGCCTTGGTTCTTTTCGCCACGCGATCGAATTCGAATAATTTAGATTTTCTTTCGATGAGCGCACTTTAAAAAAGCCGCTCTTGTGTCACGTGATAGTTCAGCCGATAACAGCCAATGCTTGTGCGAATTGCCCGCCATCGCCTATTCATGTGAGGCAATAGAGCGGCGTATTTCAGTTGGAATAGTAGGCCCCTCTGGATTTTTTTGTTTACGCATCGGATTTGTCCTAAACCGGATTCCAGCCCCGCCTTCGCGAGGCCATGCTTTTCGGTCCGATGCAATAGACGCCCGCACACGGAGAATAGCATGACGCTGCGCGCAGCCTTTCAGATGGACCCGATCGAGAACCTCGTCATTCGGGGCGACTCCACCTTTGCTCTCATGCTGGAAGCCCAGCGCCGCGGCCATGAGCTGCTCTATTACCTGCCCGGCGACCTGATGTTGCGCGGGACAGACGCGAGCGCACATATGCGACCCGTTCAGGTCAGGGAAGAGGAGGGCGATCACTATACGCTGGGCGAGCGCGCCTTGAGGCCACTCAGCGATTGCGATGTCGTCATGTTGCGGCAGGACCCGCCATTCGACATGTCCTACATCACGACGACGCATATGCTCGAAGCCGCGGGCGACAACGTCCTCGTCGTCAATGATCCGGCCAATGTCCGCAACAGCCCGGAAAAGCTGTTCGTCATGCAGTTCCCCGAGCTGATGCCGCCGACGCTGATCACCCGCTCGCTGGAAGACGTGCGCGCCTTCCGCCGCGAATTTGGCGACATCATCATCAAGCCGCTTTACGGCAATGGCGGCGCGGGCATCTTTCGCCTTCAGCAGGACGATACCAATGTCGGCTCGCTGGTCGAGCTGTTCCAGAGCGTGTTCCGCGAACCCTTCATCGTGCAACGTTACCAGTCCGAGGTCCGCAAGGGCGATAAGCGCATCATTCTGGTGGACGGTGAGATCGCCGGAGCGATCAACCGCGTTCCCTCGGTGGAAGAGACGCGCTCGAACATGCATGTCGGCGGACGCGCCGAACCGACCGAGATCACCGACCGCGAGCGGGAAATCTGCGCGGCGATCGGCCCGGAGCTGAAACGCCGCGGTCTGATCTTCACGGGTATCGACGTGATCGGCGATTACATGACGGAGATCAACGTGACCTCGCCGACCGGCATTCGCGAAGTCAAACGCTTCGGCGGCGCAGATATTGCG
>CAYOUP010000337.1:0-3802 GCA_964407125.1 uncultured Hyphomicrobiaceae bacterium
GAAATGGAAGCGCTGACGGCGGTGAGCATCGCCTGCCTGACGATCTATGACATGCTGAAAGCAGCAGACAAGGCGATGCGTTTCGAAGGCATCCGGCTGCTGGAGAAGACGGGCGGCAAAAGCGGCGATTACCGAGCTTCATAAGCCGAAGAGTGGAGTAGCTGATTTCTTCGGCTTCCGCCTCAGAAGTGACATGGCGTGCGATGTGATCCATGCCCCCGCTCTCGTGGTCTGCGGTGACCCCTTCGGTGTTGTCCTCTTGGACCAACCTCGCCATGGTGCCATCACTTCCCGGGACTGAACAGAACGCTGATCCCTCAATGTCCAGGCTCCACCTATTCAGGCGATCAATACCTTCTATTGCGAAACCTCGACCTTTTATAATACCGCCATCAGCATTCGGAACGAGGTAATCGCGAGGAAAATGGCGAAGGCGACCCTGAGGGCCTGGGGATTTATGGCGTGGGCAAGACGTGCACCCAGAGGCGCCGTCAATATCGTGGCGGAAAAAATGATCAGTGCCGCAGGAATGCTGACATAGCCGAGTGAGAATGGCGGGCGGCCTTCAATACCCCATCCTGCATGGATGAAGCCGAGCACAGCTGGCACGGCGATGACAAATCCGAACGCTGCCGCCGTTCCGACCGCGCGATGAACCGGCACGGAGAAAAGCGTCAAGGTTGGAACGGTTAGCGTGCCGCCGCCGATTCCCATAAGTGCGGACAAGGTCCCGATGACACCGCCGATCATTCCGTTCGCGACAGGGTTTTCAGGCAGGCTTTCGGCGAGAACAAGTTTCTTGGGATTGGCCATATTTATCGCGACAAGCAAGGCGATACAACCGAAGATCGCGGTCAGATAGTCGCCCTTGATATATTGCGAGATATAGCCGCCGAACCCGGCTCCGATGAAAATGAAAGGCGCCCATAGCTTGATCAGGGCCGGATCGACTGCCCCTCGCTTGTTATGCGCACGGACGGACGAGATCGACGTCGGGATGATCGTTGCCAGGGACGTTGCAACGGCCACATGCATCGACACGGAATCCGGAATCGCAAGCGCGTTGAACAGCAGAAACAACACCGGGACGATGACGATACCGCCGCCCACGCCGAGCAGCCCGGCAAGGATCCCGGCGATTGCACCGGTCGCCAGCAGCCCGGCAACGAGTAGGGCGACAAAGCCCGGTGAGCTGAATTCAGCCATGGTTCCCCCTGCGAGATACGCACGCGCCAATTGTTCGCCGTTGATGCCAGGCAGCGTGGAGTTTGCGGAAAGAGTGTTAGCAGATTTCCGGCCGGGTCGAGGATTTTTTCCAGCCAGCAAGCGTCCTGTTCGTCACAACAGCTTTTACCAGCCTTCAATATTTCCGTTAAGCACTTCCAAAAATTGTTTAACCACGATGCCCGAACTGTTTTATTCAGGATCAGGAATACAGTTAGTTGAAATCACAAGAAGCGGGAGCGGGAAGCGGGACGAAGATGAAAGCTGAGCCACTTGCCATTCCTGACGTCATTCTGATCCAGACGAGAACATTCGCCGATGACCGGGGCTCCTTTTCCGAAACATGGAACAGCCGCGCTTTCAGCGAAGCCGGGATCGAGGCCGAATTCGTACAGGACAATCACGCAAAATCGGCGTGCGCCGGAACCGTGCGCGGCCTGCACTACCAGACGCCGCCCCATGCTCAGGGCAAGCTCGTCCGTGTCATCAGGGGCGCGATCTTCGATGTCGCCGTCGATATGCGGAAAGCTTCGCCAAGTTTCGGACGTTCGGTTTCCGCGACGCTGACGGCGGACAATGCGCACCAGCTATGGGTGCCGGCCGGTTTTGCGCATGGCTATGCAACGCTGGAGGACGATACTGAAGTCCTCTACAAGGTGACGGATTTTTATGCGCCCGAATGCGAAGGCGGCGTGTCGTGGAATGATCCGGACCTTGCAATCAACTGGCCGGTCGATGCAAACTCTGCGTTGCTATCTGGAAAGGACCTGAAACTGCCCAGATTTCGCGATGTCGCCTCACCATTCTGATGGGAGCATATGCGTCCGGCGTTTTCGTGAGCAACACGGTTCTTTACAATAATACGGGAAATTCCTTGGCTTTTTCAGCCTGGTAAGCGAGTTGTTCATCTCATGGATCGCGCCAGGCAAATGAGACGATTGATAATATTATGAAAATCATTGTCACCGGCGGTGCGGGCTTCATCGGCTCTGCTCTGTGCAGGCATCTGGTCAACAATACCGGCCATACAGTCATCAATCTCGACAAGCTGACTTATGCGGCCAATCTTGCCTCGCTCAATTCCATCGGCAATGCGCCCGGCTATCAGTTCGTCAAGGGCGACATTTGCGACCGCGCGCTGGTCGAGGCCCTGTTCGAGGAACACCAGCCGGACGCCGTGATGCATCTGGCTGCGGAAAGTCATGTGGATCGCTCTATAACCGGTTCCGACGCGTTTATCCGCACCAATATTTTCGGCACCCATGTCATGCTGGAAGCGGCGCGCGGCTACTGGTCGTCATTGCCGGAAGATCGCCGCGATGCGTTCCGCTTCCTTCACGTCTCAACCGATGAAGTCTACGGCTCGCTCGGCCCGGACGGTCTGTTCTCGGAAGTGACAGCTTATGATCCGTCCTCGCCCTATTCGGCCAGCAAGGCAGCCGCCGACCATCTCGCTGTATCCTGGCATCGCACATACGGCCTGCCGGTCATCGTATCGAACTGTTCGAACAATTACGGGCCGTTCCATTTCCCGGAAAAACTCATCCCGCTGATAATCCTCAACGCGCTGGAGAACAAACCGCTCCCCGTCTATGGCGATGGTTCCAATGTGCGCGACTGGCTCTATGTCGAGGACCACGTCAAGGCGCTACAGCTCATTCTTGAGCGCGGCGGGCTTGGTGAGAAATATAATGTCGGCGGGCGCAACGAGGCGACCAATCTGAGCATAGTCGAGCGTATCTGCACACTGATCGATGAGGCCGCGCCGGGTGGCAAGCCGCGCCGCGACCTCATCCAGTTCGTCCCCGATCGTCCCGGCCATGACAAGCGCTATGCCATCGACGCCACCAAGCTCGAAAACGAGTTGGGCTGGCGGGCAAGCGAGACGCTAGACAGCGGGCTCGCCAAAACCGTCAAATGGTATCTCGACAATCCCGACTGGTGGGAGCCGCTGCGCCACGGCGTCTATCGCGGCGAAAGGCTGGGCCTTGTTCAGCAGTCTGCCTCAGCGGCGACGAGGTCATAGACGGTGGCCTCAGGGGAAAACAAGACCGCATTGCGGATCTTCGTTGCGGGAGCCTCGGGGCAGCTTGCGCGCTCGCTCGCAGCTTTTGGCGCGAATGCCGGAGCTGGCATCGCAATCACGGCGCTTGGCCGACCGCATCTCGACATTCTCAACCGTAACGCGATCCGCAATGCGATCGAGCGGCTTACCCCGCATATTCTCGTCAATGCCGCCGCCTATACAGCCGTTGACCGCGCCGAGAATGAAGCGGATCTGGCTTTTGCCGTAAACCGCGATGGGGCAGGCAATCTGGCCGCGGAAGCCGCCTTCCCTGGCATTCCGATTATTCACATCTCCACGGATTATGTCTTCGCCGGAACGAAATCTTCGCCCTATGTCGAAACCGATCCGACCGCGCCGCAGGGCGTTTATGGTCGCTCCAAATATGAAGGTGAACTCGCTGTTGCCGACGCCAATCCGCATCACGTGATCCTGCGCACGGCATGGGTCTACAGCGAATATGGCGGTAATTTCGTCAAGATAATGCTGCGGCTGGCGAAGGAAAAGCCGGAG
>CAYOUP010000338.1:0-3799 GCA_964407125.1 uncultured Hyphomicrobiaceae bacterium
GTTGTCTTGCCACGCCGACGGATGGTCGAACGAACGTTCTCCTGGTTTGGACGAAACCGGCGTCTTGCAAAGGACTGGGAGAATCTCGCCGATACTCTCCACGCCTTCGTCACCATCGCCTCAATCCAGCTCGCCCTCAGAAGACTCGCGCGGAGGTAGGCTTTTGAGTCAGGCTCTGAATCCTTCCAGTAAAACGCGAGCTAGCCGCTCTTTCTGAAATATAATATCCGATAGATAGAAGTGTTGACCAGCCACACCTAGAAAGAAATAGTAATACCTTCTCCTTTCCTACATATAAAAACTGCCAGTTTCTTAATCATGTTATAGAAATTTTTGATTAATATTCAATCATTACAAAAATGTAAATCAGTAAAACGTAAGTTTTACTGCAAACAATACTGTGGCTTGATCGGAGAAATACAATAAAGGTGCGGCGTGCCATGGCTATATCTGACATATAATGTTACAAATTCCTTTATCTGCAAGTGTAATTTTTTTGATATTTTCTGAACTCAAGGGGCGGGGTAAGACGTCTAAGCGGAGAATTGGGGTAGCGGCATGGACGATGATGCGCCGAATAAATTACCGGGTCCACCTGTTGTTATGGAAGATTGCCCGGCAATTGAAAGGAAAAATCAGTAATTTCCGGGTATCGTTTTTGAATACCCAGAAGGTTTCACATGTTGTAAATACGCCAACAGAGTATTTATACTTGATCGATTTGACTGTTGCTTAGAATATAAATTTACAATTTATTTTAATTTAGAAGTGAAGAGCGCGCTAAATCACCAACGTGCATTAGAGAAACCAAGAAGAGAATGATATAATGAACACAAAAACTCTGTTTAAACTAAAATTGCACCCGTGGGGCGGATACGAACATGAATCCTATTCGTTTGGGAGCGGAGATCTCCGGAGCGAGAGAGCGCGGACGCTGTCCGTTTGCATCCATAAAAGCGCAAATTTGTGATGCCCATCACACCGCGTGGGCATCTGTTCAAATCACGTTAAGCCAGTAACGATCAAGGAATACGCTTCAGGAGGAAACGATTCTGAATGAGCCGGCTGATCTTTGGAATTTTGAGGTCGTTTTCTTGAAAAACTCAAAGGGATTTTGGGAGAAATGTCTGAGGTTAATTCGAAGATTATGAGGAGCATTACAATCAATGGGCTTCACTAATTGAACCTTTATTCCCTCAATCCGCGTCTAATAGCCGTAACGATTGTTGCGGCACCTTCTGAAGCGAAATTTACCCACCGGTCTGCTTAGCACCGCCGCGCAACGAGTAAAAGGATACGCGCCATGATCGTCGAGTCGCCTTTAGAGTTAATTTTCCGTGATTTGTTCTATCGTCTTCGCGGCTTTTCGCGAGGTCACGATGTCTTCCTGAAATTGGAAGGTTTCAATGTCTCCGGCTCCATCAAAGTAAAGACTGCAATAGGTCTTATCGAGGATTTGGAGCAGCGCGGCATCGCCAAGCCGCACGAGACGGTCATCGTTGAGTCGTCCTCGGGAAATCTTGGAATAGCCCTCAGCATGGTCTGCGCCATCAAAGGCTATAGATTTATCTGTGTGACCGATCCGAACGTCAATCACGCCAATATACGGGGCATGGAAGTCTATGGGGCCGAGGTCATCGTTGTAAAAGATTGCGATACGGCAGGCGGATATCTGCAGGCTCGATTCAGGGCCATAGATAACATACTGGCCACAGAATCAAATGCGATCTGGCTCAATCAGTACAACAACATCGCCAACAAGGATGTTCACGCACGGCAAACAGCGGCCGAGATTGCGCGCGAATTTGACAAGGTCGACTGGATGTTCGTCGGCGCCGGCACGACTGGCACCCTTGCCGGTATCTGTGAAGGTCTCCGTCTCGAATTCCCGAACGTCAATATCGTTGCCGTTGAGCCGGTTGGTTCAGTGACATTCGGCGGTCGGCCGGGAAAAAGGCATATCCCCGGCATTGGAACAAGCGAAAGACCTCCGCTTGCCGACTTCACCAGTCCGGACAGAATTGTGGCCGTCACGGAAGAAGAAACTGTCGATTCCTGCCTATCTTTCGTTAAGGATTACAATTTACTTGTCGGCGGGAGTACAGGTGCAGTTGTTTCTGCCATAAAACAGCTTTCATCGGAATTCGCTCCCGGAGATACTGTAGTTGCAATATCGCCAGATCTTGGAGAAAAGTATCTTGATACTGTCTACAATAAAGATTGGGTCGACGCCGTTATCAGATCGGAAGAAAATACACGCGAAGTTGCTTAGGAGAATGCACGATGGTAGCGGCGCCTGAGTTCTATGTTGTTCCCGGATCGACAGTTAAGACCGTCATTGATGGGAACAGGAAAAAAGTCTTCGATGCCGTGGAGACGGCGTATCGTCTCCACGCCTCCGGAGAATCCGTGAATCCGGACAGTTATTTCCTCCGATATCCGGACAAGCCCAGCGCGCGTATTATTGCGTTGCCGGCCCATCTCGGCGGCGAGATTCAGAAAAGCGGCATTAAGTGGATATCCAGTTTCCCTGAAAACACCGCCGCCAATCTGGCGCGAGCCTCAGCGGTCCTGATCTTGAATGATGCAACGACGGGCTATCCCATCGGCTGCCTCGAGGCTTCACTGATCAGTTCCACGCGGACGGCCGCCTCAGCTGCGTTGGCGGCAGAGCATATGTCTCCGACACCTTTCGAAGGCACGTTGAGTGTCATCGGAACAGGATTGATCGCGCGTACGACCGTTGAGTGGCTGCTTTTTCGGGGCTGGAAGTTCAGCAAAGTCAATTTGTATGATTTGAACCGCGATGACGCCAAGCGTTTCAGCAATTGGCTTCATGATGAGCACAATCTTCAGGCGGACATTAAGGAGAGCGTAGAGGACGCCGTAAATGACGGTTCACTGATCGTTTTTACGACGACCACGCTTGAGCCTTATCTTCAAAATGAGGATGTGTTCAAGCACGCGCCGACCGTACTGCATCTGTCTCTGCGCGACATTTGCACGAATGTCATTCTCGCCTCGCAAAATATCGTCGATGACGTCGATCATTGCCTGAAGGCGAAAACATCACTTCATCTGACAGAAACGGAAGTCGGAAACAGAGATTTTATTTCCGGAACTCTGGTGGACGTCCTCGAACGTAGGACGATTCCGGATTATGAACGCCCGCGTATTTTTTCCCCATTCGGGCTCGGCGTTCTTGACCTTGCGGTCGGTAATCTTGTTCTGGAAGAAGCAAAGCGATCCGATGAAGCGGATCGTTTCCCCGACTTCTTCAGCAATTCTGCCAGATGGTGACTTTGAAGCTACGTTGAAACACGTCTTTCCCCGTGGGGCTTAGTGAAAAAGACGGAGAGGAGCGATCAGGTTGAGCGCTCCAGAAAAACAGACAAATTTGCGCACTGAGGAGAATAGAGGCCATGTCACGTGTATGGAGCTGCAATGAGTGGGATCCGCTCGAAGAAATTATCGTAGGCAACCCGCTGGGCGCGCGTTTTCCTACGGCGGATTTGAGCACTCAGATCACAGAATATCCGGATCGACCGCTTTCGGAAATACCACAGGGACAGTTCTCGGACCAGATACTTGAAGAAGCCGAAGAGGACCTTAACCTCTTCGTAGAGGTCCTGGAAGAGCTGGGCGTAACCGTCAAGCGCCCGGAGACATGGCCGCATGATGCTAAATTCTCGACGATCCATTGGGAATCGGAAGGGTACTACAATTATTGTCCCCGCGACGTCTTCCTGGTGATCGGTGATCAGATCATCGAGACGCCCAATGTCGTGCGCAGCCGCCA
>CAYOUP010000339.1:0-3797 GCA_964407125.1 uncultured Hyphomicrobiaceae bacterium
GTCAAAGGCCGTCTCGTCAATGGATTGATCAGCGACGAGTGGACGGCGGAACAATTGCTGTCCACAGCGTAAGCCTATTTAATCATTAAGAAAATCAACGCCTACCCTTGCCGTATGGGTCTGATCACTGTGCGCTGCAACAACGAATCTGTCTTGACGCCCGGATGCTTTTGTGGGCATTTGCTCAGGAAAAGAATAAATGCCCATCGAAGCATAAGGAGGAAACCAAATGAGATTGCGACCTATACTTTTGGGCGTCTGCTCGGTCCTGCTCTTGGGGAGCGGCGCTTCTGCCGAAACCAAGCTGACCATCGCGACCGTGAATAACGGCGACATGATCCGTATGCAGAAGCTGACGGACGACTTCACTGCAAAATATCCTGACATCTCTCTCGACTGGGTGACGATGGAGGAAAATGTCCTGCGCCAGAAGGTGACAACGGACATCGCCACCAAAGGCGGCCAGTATGACATCATGACGATCGGCACTTATGAAGTACCGATCTGGGCCAAGCAGAATTGGCTCGTTCCGCTCGAAAATCTGGGCGCCGATTACGACGTCGACGATCTATTGCCGGCCATCCGCGGCGGCCTGTCCGTTGATGGCAAGCTCTATGCTGCGCCGTTCTACGGCGAAAGCTCGATGGTGATGTACCGCAAGGACCTGTTCGAGAAGGCCGGGCTCAAAATGCCTGACGCTCCGACATGGGATTTCATCGGTGAAGCTGCACGCAAGATCACCGACAAGGACAATGAAGTTTACGGCATCTGCCTGCGCGGCAAGGCCGGCTGGGGCGAGAACATGGCTTTCCTGACCGCCATGTCCAATTCCTTTGGCGCACGCTGGTTCGATGAGAAATGGCAGCCGCAATTCGATACGCCTGAGTGGAAAGATACGCTGACCACTTACCTCGATCTGATGAAGGACGCAGGCCCTCCCGGCGCATCCTCCAACGGCTTCAATGAAAACCTTGCCCTGTTCCAGTCCGGCAAATGCGGCATGTGGATCGACGCCACCGTTGCGGCATCCTTCGTGACGAACCCGAAGGAATCCAAGGTCGCCGATCAGGTCGGCTTCGCGCTCGCGCCGGATAAGGGCCTTGGCAAACGCGGTAACTGGCTCTGGGCTTGGTCGCTGGCCATTCCCGCCGGTTCCCAGAAACAGGACGCAGCCGAGAAGTTCATCGCCTGGGCAACCGGCAAGGGCTATCTCGAACTGGTGGCTTCGAAGGAAGGCTGGGCCAACGTTCCCCCGGGCACGCGCAAGTCGCTCTATGCCAACCCCAAATATCAGGAAGCAGCGCCCTTCGCCAAGATGACGCTGGATTCCATCAATGCCGCGGACCCGACCCATCCGACGGTCAAGCCGGTCCCCTATGTCGGCGTCCAGTTCGTCGCCATTCCTGAATTCCAGGGCATCGGCACGGCGGTCGGCCAGCAATTCTCGGCCGCACTTGCCGGAACGGAAACGCCGGAACAGGCATTGCAGAATGCTCAGCAGCTCACAGAACGTGAGATGACGAAGGGTGGTTACATTAAATAGCCTCCTCCCAACGGGCCGCCGCTGATTTTCTTGTCGCGGCGGCGGCCCGGCTTATCGAACGGCGCTTTCAGGGCGTTACGGGAGAAACCGGGTTATACTGCCGTTGGACGGCACTTCCACTCACAAGCGGGTTCGAGGCGCCGTCCAAAAGCTTCCAATGCTGCGAGAGCTGACATGGCGACACTGCACAGCCAATCGACTGCGAGAGTCATGATGTCTCCGGCCGTCATCCTGCTGCTAGCCTGGATGCTGGTGCCGCTGGGCATGACGCTGTATTTCTCCTTCCTGCGCTACAATCTGCTGATGCCGGGCATGGAGGAATGGACCGGCTTTTTCAACTATCAGTATTTCCTGACCGATCCGGCTTTCAGCGAGGCATTGACCAATACGCTGCTGCTGGTCGGCGGCGTGCTGCTGATTTCCGTGGGCGGAGGACTGTTTCTCGCCCTGCTGCTTGACCAGCCTTTCTACGGCCAGACCATCGTCCGGCTGCTGGTCGTCGCGCCCTTCTTCGTCATGCCGACGGTTTCCGCGCTGGTGTGGAAGAACATGCTCATGCACCCGGTCTACGGGCTGTTCGCATGGCTGGCGCGCAATTTCGGACTGCAACCTGTCGACTGGCTGGCCTCGGTGCCGCTGCTCTCGATCATAATGATCGTATCATGGGGATGGCTGCCCTTTGCCACGCTGATCCTTCTGACGGCGTTGCAATCGCTCGATGAAGAACAGCGCGAAGCATCGGAAATGGACGGGGCGGGTGCAATTTCGCGGCTGATCTACATCATCATTCCGCATCTGGCGCGCGCAATCACCGTCGTCATCCTGATCGAGACGATCTTCCTGCTCAGCGTTTTCGCCGAGATCCTCGTCACGACATCCGGCGGCCCCGGCAATGCGAGCACCAACATCACCTATCTGATTTACACCCAGGCGCTTCTGCAATTCGATGTCGGCAGCGCGTCGGCGGGCGGCATTATCGCGGTGATCCTCGCCAATATCGTTGCGATCTTCCTGATCAGGATGATCGGCAAGAATCTGGAGGCTTGAGCTCATGGCGCGCGCCGTTACGACGAACCGCAAGCTCGTCTTCACCGTCATCGGCTGGGCAGTCGGCTTGCTGATCTTCTTTCCGATCCTGTGGACGTTCCTGACCAGCTTCAAGAGCGAAGGCGAGGCGATCGCTTCGCCGCCATCCTTCCTGTTCTTCAACTGGACACTGGAAAACTACGCCGAGGTGCAAAGCCGTTCGGACTATCTCAAGCATGTGATGAACTCGGTGATCATTTCCTTCGGCTCCACATTCATCGGCCTCCTGATCGCCGTTCCCGCCGCCTGGGCGATGGCCTTTTCGCCGACGAAACGCACCAAGGACATCCTGATGTGGATGCTGTCCACCAAGATGCTGCCGCCGGTGGGCGTGCTGGTGCCGATCTACCTGATCTATCGCGATACCGGCCTGCTCGATACGCGGCTTGGCCTCGTCATCGTGATGACCATGATCAACCTGCCGATCATCGTCTGGATGCTGTTCACCTATTTCAAGGACATCCCGTCCGATATTCTGGAAGCGGCGCGCATGGATGGCGCTTCGCTCCGCAAGGAGATCCTTTACGTGCTGGTGCCGATGGCGATTCCAGGCATCGCGTCCACACTTCTCCTGAACGTCATCCTTGCATGGAACGAGGCGTTCTGGACCCTGAACCTCACGGC
Source organism: uncultured Hyphomicrobiaceae bacterium (assembly GCA_964407125.1). Taxonomy (GTDB): domain Bacteria; phylum Pseudomonadota; class Alphaproteobacteria; order Rhizobiales; family Rhodomicrobiaceae; genus JAHQVI01. The sequence goes on from CAYOUP010000339.1 coordinate 3,254, forward strand.
CGCCGACGCCGCGCCGCTCACGGCCTTCATTGCATCATATTCGAGCCCGGAAGGATTGTTCTGGGCCAAATTATCCGCAGCATCGACACTCGCAATTGCGCCGATCCTCGTGCTTGGCTGGTTCTCGCAGAAACAGCTTGTCCGTGGTCTGACGTTCGGGGCGGTCAAATAAGGTGCGCGGGGAGGAAACACAATGGGAAGCTTCAGCCTCGAACATGTAACCAAGGAATTTGGCGGCCTCACCGTCATCCCCGATCTGAACCTTGAAATAGCCGACGGCGAGTTCGTCGTCTTCGTCGGGCCGTCCGGCTGCGGAAAATCCACGCTTCTGCGCCTGATTGCGGGCCTTGAGGATGTCAGCAGCGGGACGATTTCGATCGACGGCGTAGACGTGACCGCTGAACCGCCCGCCAAGCGCGGCCTTTCGATGGTGTTCCAGTCCTACGCGCTCTATCCGCATATGAGCGTCTATGGCAATATCGCCTTCCCTCTGAAAATGGCGGGCGAGGATCGCGAGACGATCAAGCGCAAGGTGGGCGACGCC
>CAYOUP010000340.1:0-3796 GCA_964407125.1 uncultured Hyphomicrobiaceae bacterium
TAGACGTAACCGGTTATATTATCCAGGAAAAAACGGAGATCGCAAGACGGCACCTGATTCCCAAACAACTCTCCAACCACGGGGTCAGCAAAGAGCAGCTAATCTTTCCGAAAAAGGTGATAGAATACATGGTCGAGTACCATACCCGGGAATCCGGCGTTCGCCAGCTTGACAAACTGGTCGCCAAGGTGATCCGCAGCATAGCCAAAAAGATAGCCTTTGAAGAAAAAGTTGACAGGGTGCTGACCATTGAGGAACTAAAAAAACTGATCGGCCAGCCAAAATACCTGAAAGACCGGACCATCAGCAATGAGTATGCCGGGGTGGTCACGGGACTGGCATGGACGGCTGTCGGGGGTGAAATATTGTTCGTTGAAACCAGCCTCAGTAAAGGGGACGGGAAACTCACCCTGACCGGGAACCTGGGCGATGTCATGAAGGAATCAGCCGTCATTGCCCTGGAGTACCTGAAATCTCACAGTTCCCTGCTCGGTCTTGACCCCGAAATTTTCAGGCAATGGAATATTCATATTCATGTGCCGGAAGGGGCCATTCCCAAGGACGGGCCATCTGCCGGCATTACCATGATCACCTCCATTGCCTCGGCATTTACCCAGCGAAAAGTTAGGAAAAACATTGCCATGACTGGTGAAATCACCTTAAGGGGGAAGGTCCTTCCGGTTGGCGGGATCAAAGAAAAGATCCTGGCTGCCAAACGGGCAGGCGTAAGCGATATCCTTATTTCGGCTGAAAACCGGAAAGACATTGATGAGATCAAGGAATTATACCTGAAGGGCCTGCATTTCCACTATGTGGATAATATCATGGAAGTCCTTATCCAGGCACTGCTGAAACAGAAAGTGGCCAATCCAAAGAAATTTGATTGATTTGCGCTTATCCTATCTGACAACGAATTTACCCCTGTAGGTATTTTCCCCTCTCAGTTCAAACAGGTAGAACCCGGTTTTCAGATCCTCCCTCATAAGGATGACCTCACTATCCCTGATATGCCTGATTTCCCTGACCTTCTTCCCGCCCATATTGTAAACGGACAGCTGGTATTCGGTCCGACCGGGATTGGAGAACTCGATCTTGGCCATATCTGTGAAGGGGTTAGGGTATGCCTGTACTTCCAGGATGGATCCCAGGTCTGACAGGTGTGTAATCAGTTTCCTGTTATCATCCAGGTTGGACAGGGAATGGGTATAGGGTCCTGTTCCGGCCTTCTGGTCTGCTGTCGGAGCACATTCTTCCGGCAGCTTTATGGCCACCTGGAAATAAAGCGTGTCCAGCACATTGTTAATGACATATGTTTGCACATCTTTGGGCACACGGGCAATCTCTTTCATCTGGTCAGGCCAGGGCCCGCTATAAATGATGTACTCAGCATATTCCACGCCTTCATACTGGTTCCATATAAGCCTTACCTCATCCGCCAGGTCACCATAGGTCGAGGTAAGAAGCAGGGTGTTGTGATAGAAACTCTGGCCTGATTCGTTGCCACATGTGTCAACGCAGGATATCTTATACCGCTGTGACCTTTGAAGCGGATTCGCGTTCCAGTCCTCGAACACACTCAACCTGTTCATGGGTATATTCGCGACAAATTCCCAGGTGCCGCTATCACTTTCCCGGTGGATATTAAAGGATTGGGTTCCCACTTCAGCTGTTTTCTCCCAGATAACCAGGATACTGCCGCTGGTGTCGACACTGACCGCACAGACCTTCTCCTCTTCATATACTTTCTGTACTGTTACCGTGACGGTGTCATAGAAATAACACTGGTTTTCCCGCTCCAGGGCCACATGGACGATCTCTTCGTCATACAGTACATATGAATTATCATTGACCCCGTCCGGCCAGACATACGTCGGGCTCCCATCCTCAGCCGACAATGTCAGGCTGTCGCCAAAACAAAATTCATTGCCGGGCTTATCTGATACCACAAGGTCTTCCTGTGGATCTGCAGTACGGTATAGGAAACCGGTCCCACTAAAAACACTCGCCCCGATCATATAGTTATAGCCAAACCATAGCTGTCCCATGCTGTTGAAACTGATGGGACCGGAAATCTCGGCCGGCACAGCACTGTTATGATTCCCGTATCTTACAAAGGTATCCCCCGACCTTTGGAGTAAACCGTTTTTCGTCGATGCCCAGATACCCCCCATCGGTCCCACAGCCACATCGAGAAGCAGCATTCCTGGTTCCGGCTTGACAATATTTGTAAAGGTCAAACCATTAAAGATCATCAGGCTGTCCTGGTTCATGGCAAGCATCCTCCCAAATTTGTCCGGCTTTAAGGACTTAATAGTTTGTACTTCGGGCACATGGATCCAGTTGGTATCCTTGAATACTACTATACCGGGCGTCCCTCCCAGTGCGATCCACAGGGAATTGTCCTGATCTGTGGCCAGGTCAAACACCGGAAGATTTGGCCATTCCTTGATGACCTGCCAGAATACACCATTGTAAATGGCTATATGGCCAAACTCGAATCCCGCCCATACACGCCCCTGTCTGTCCACCGTTACCGCCGTGACATTGGCGAAGGGTAGGGTGGAATTTGAAGTATTCATTACCCTTCCCTGAAAGGTCAGGCTATGAAAAACCGAAATCCCGTTTTCCGTTGCCACCCAGACACTGTCAAACGCATCGAAGGCAATGTCATTGATCCTGGGATCCGGGACTATACTGGGATTGTTGATCTCCATCCACTCATTATTCCCGAACCTCCCGAGTCCGAGTCCCTCACCACTGGTTTTTCTTAAGCCGAACCATACATTATCCATGCTGTCAATCTCCAGCACATTGATGTAACTTTCAACATCATTCAAGCCAAATTCCGGACCATCATACTGGGTAATACAGATCTGAGCATTCAGAAAAACAGGAGCCAGAAGCACCATTGCGAAAAAAAACCGTTTTTTCATAGCCAGCAAATTAATTATTATCCTTTTCTACGAAAATCATAGATCCTTGTTTCAAAATGGCATGCGCCTGATCTGAGCTGAGGAGGATCAAAGGTCCTTTACCGATAAAATCCTGCCTTTTACCGATTCTATTTGGGTTTGTCGGGATAAGCAGTATATTTTTGAACCAGATTCAAACAGTTTTAATTTAAAAATTATGAAAATGGGCGCTGGAGTATTTTGGGGAGCTTTATTAATCCTGATCGGACTTGCTCTCATCATAAGGTTTGTTTTTAATGTTGATTTCCCGGTATTCAAGGTGCTGTTCGCCATGTTCTTTATCTACATCGGGCTCCGGATCCTGTTCGGCAGTTTCGGGTTCTTCCACTTTGAATCGGGACCGGATGATGTGATCTTCTCCGAGCGTGAGTTCTATGAGCCTGAAAACAACAAGGAATACAATGTGGTATTTGGCCAGGGAAACTTCGATTTTACAGATGTTGATTTAAGCCGTGGGAATGTCAATGTAAAAATCGGGACTGTTTTCGGCGCAGCTAAAATAAAAATAGACCGTAACATGCCGGTAAGGATTATTGCAGATGCTGTATTCTCAGGGGCTGAACTGCCAGATGGGAGCACTGCTATATTCGGCACCTCATCCTACCAGAGTGAAACTTTCCATCCTGATTCCAATCATTTGAAAATAAAACTGGATGTTGTATTTGGAGGCGTGGAAGTAAAGCGTGAGTAATCCACTTGTCTATATATCGAAGCCTTAGCTATTTGCATCGAACATCTGCGGACATCTGCCTGAATTAAAATCCGGCCTGATCTCCGCAGATTTAGTTTTTGAGATTATCTTTCTTATTTTTATCCATTATTAG
>CAYOUP010000341.1:0-3735 GCA_964407125.1 uncultured Hyphomicrobiaceae bacterium
CTCCGGTTGCCCAATAGCGCAAAGTGCTGGGCATGAAAAGGGAACGCGGGCAGGATCGACCTTTAATGGGATCCGAAGCCGCGGCCGCCCCCGCGACTGTACGCAGCGAGCGTTACCTCGTTATGCCACTGGCCTGTCCGGCTGGGAAGGTGAGGAAGCGCTAGGACCTGCAAGCCAGGAGACCTGCCGGTGAGACGATAAACGTGTTCGGACGGGGTGTTCCGCAGCGCGCATTCGCAGCCAGTTTACGGGCTGCGTCCGCCGCAATGGACGCCTCCTCATCAGGAGGTCCAAGAATGTCTTCAAGCAGATTTACCGGTTTTCAGCAGGTTTGCATTGCAGCCGCATTGCTAATGCTGTCCACAGCGCCGGCATTCGCGCATCATGCAATGGGCGGGCAAACGCCTTTCACATTTGCACAAGGGTTGATTTCGGGTGTTGCCCATCCGGTCATAGGCGTTGACCATCTCGCATTCATCCTCGGTGTTGGCATTGCATCCGCCTTTATCGGCGCACGCTTCATCATGCCGCTTATCTTTGTCGGCGCCACGCTTGCCGGATGTTTTCTGCAGCTTCAAGGTATCGCGCTGCCGGTCGCGGAGATCATGGTTGCAGCCTCGGTTGTAACAATCGGCGTCCTGATCGTGTCCGCCATTTCTGTCCCGGCTTCCATTTACGGCGCGCTGTTCGGCATTGCGGGCTTATTCCACGGATGGGCTTATGGTCAGAGTATTGTCGGCGCTGAGCAAACGCCGCTACTCGCCTATCTGATCGGCTTTACCGCGATCCAATATGTCATAGCTGCGGCGGTCGTTATTGGCACTCGCGCGGCATGGAAAGCGGCAAATTCCGTTCCGCTCCGGATCGCTGGCGGCGGTATCGCGGGTTTCGGTCTCGCATTTCTCGTCGAGAATATCGAAAGCCTGATTTTCCCTGGTATTGCCTGATCGAATGAGGCGGCGGCTACGGCCGCCACCTGCTCACCGGCTCAACGAGGTAAAAATCATGGCACAACGTATACCCGCAACCATCGTGACGGGGTTTCTCGGCGCTGGCAAAACCACGCTCATCCGCCATCTGTTGCAGAACGCCGATGGCCGGCGCATCGCTCTCATCGTCAACGAATTCGGCGATGTTGGCGTGGACCGCAATCTGCTGACCGATTGCGGCGACGATGCTTGTGGCGGAGACGACATTATCGAACTGGCCAATGGCTGCATCTGCTGCACGGTCGCGGATGATTTCATTCCGACCATGCAGACACTGCTCGCCCGTAACCCGGCGCCGGACCATATCGTCATCGAAACTTCGGGCCTTGCACTACCGCAGCCCCTTGTCCGTGCCTTCAACTGGCCGGAGGTGCGCGCCCGCGTGACTGTTGATGGCGTGGTGACGGTGCTCGATGCGAGGGCAGTGGCGGATGGCCGCTTCGCTGCGGATGAAGGCGCGCTTCAGGCTCAGCGCGAAGCCGATGAAAGTCTAGATCATGATAGCCCGCTGCATGAACTATTCGAGGACCAGCTTGCCTGCGCTGATCTTGTGGTTCTGAACAAGGCCGATCTGGTCAATGAAGAAGAGCTGGTGACGGTCGAGACGCTGGTTGACCGGGAAAAGCGCGCTGCGGCGGCAACGATTCGGGCAACCTCAGGCAAGCTGCCACCGCAAGTGCTGATCGGGTTCGGCGCAGAAGCGGAGAGCAACATGAACGACCGGCTCTCGCATCATGAGCAGGACGGCCACGAGGATCACGATCACGACGATTTCGAAAGCTTCGTTCTGAAAATGCCACCAATCGAGGATGCCGCATTGCTTTGCGAAAAGCTGGCCGATGTCGCGGCAAGGACGAATGTTCTGCGCATGAAAGGGTTTCTGACGGTCGAGAACAAGCAGATGCGGCTTGCCGTTCAAGGCGTCGGTCCGCGTATCGAAAGCTATTTCGACCGGCCTTTGCGCGACGAGGAACGCAAGAACGGGCACCTCGTCATTATCGGCCTCAAAGGGTTTGATCGCAACAGGATCGCTTCCGAGCTTGGCGGAACATTGTCATGAGCGCCCTTGCGCAGCAACTGGCTAGTACATCCGCGTCATCTCTCGTGCCGACACCATGCATCGGTGTCTGCGAGCTTGATGAAGAAAGCGGCCTGTGCCGGGGGTGCGCCCGAAACGTTGAAGAAATCGAGGTCTGGCAGCAGGCGGACGACATCGAAAAACTGGCGATATGGGACGCTATTGCCGAGCGCCGTCCAGCACTTGCCATGAGCGCCTATCGTCTGTCCTGGTCAGCCACCGACATCGCCGCGATGATCGAACGCAGTTTGCATCGACGCTGGGGGCGCTGGGTTCTCGGCGGGCCTGGAGCCTCGGTGCAGTTTGCAATTGGTTCGGAGGATGACGCCGAAATCCTCAGCAGTCCGATGCAAGTAACCGCAGTCACGTCAAGAGGTGCGCTTCGTCTCCTCAAACATGAAAAGACGATCGCGGTAGCGTTCGGCGATCATGGCGATGGTTGCGGCCCGGTTGCCATCGGCCTCATCCTGCCGCGCGGCCGTGTCACCTTGAGACGGGCCGATTGCATCACCTGCGCGGGTGCGGATGAACATGCGGTCTGCGCGACGCACCGGCAGGGCACGCTGTTCGATCTCGGTCTTTCACCGCTTGTTGCATCCCGCTTTTGCCTGCGCACGGCGGATAATCGACTTGCAGATTATCTATCATCGCTGAATGGTTCGCACAGGGAGCCGGACGGCGCCACCCTTGCCCAACATGCTGCTGCTTCAAAGATACATTTCGTAGTCGAAAGCGGGCTGGGCCGTGCCGAGACATTTGCTCCAAATGCCGACGATTTTAGCTGGCCAGCGGACGACAAGATGCGTGAACTGCCCGATGGCTGGGAACTGAGACGCGTCTTTGCACCATGCGCCCTGTTTTATCCCTATAGCCGCAGGCCCGCAGCCGCCTTCGTTGACGGGCCGTTCTGATGCATCTGCTCGTCGCGCAGTCCGGCACGATCGACGATGGCAGCGAACCGCGCGACCTCGGGCAGACGCCCGGCGATATTGTGGTCATTTCCGCGGCGGACACCGAACTCGACCTGCTCGCCAGCGCGTATAATTCTCTCGCAAACGAGAAGCCGAAACCGTCTCTGCGCCTCGCAAACTGGATGCAGCTCAAACATCATTACTCCGTCGATCTTTATGCGGAGAAAACGCTGGCTGACGCGAAGATCGTCGTTCTGCGTCTGCTCGGCGGCAAGAGTTACTGGCCATATGGGCTGGAGCGGCTGACCGAGCTTGCACGCGAAGGCGTTTTCGATCTTGCGGTTCTGCCCGGCGAATCGCAGGACGATCCGCAACTCGATGATCTGTCAACGGTCGACAGCGAGACGCGCGAGGCTCTGTGGGCCTATCTCCGCGAAGGCGGTCTGGATAATGCGCGTGGTTTTCTCGAATATCTCACCTCCATGCTCACCGAAAGCGAACCACCACTGCCTGCAAGACCGCTGCTACGCGCAGGGATTTACAAGTCCAAGCCCCATCTTCAAGAAAGTTACCCTCACCCGACACTTCGCGCCGCCCTATCCCGTCAAGGGAGAGGGCACACTAGCAGCGAGCTTAGTGCCCGGCCCTCTCCCCTCGCGGGAGAGGGCGGAATGCGCAGCATTCCGGGTGAGGGGGATAAACACCCAATAGCCGCGATTATCTTCTACCGCGCCCTGATGCAGTCCGGTGATCTGGC
>CAYOUP010000342.1:0-3684 GCA_964407125.1 uncultured Hyphomicrobiaceae bacterium
TGTTTTGCATCAATTTTGCCAAACTCTCAGCTAGAAGCCTCCGTTTGGATCGATGTACTAAAAGCTGGAGCTGGCGAATGAACATCCACGAATATCAGGCAAAGGCGGTCCTGAAAGAATTCGGTGTGCCCGTATCGAGGGGTGCAGTCGCTTTTACGCCGGAGGAGGCCGTCAGCGCGGCACAGTCGCTTCCCGGTCCTGTGTGGGTCGTGAAAGCGCAAATCCATGCGGGCGGACGCGGAAAGGGCCGTTTCAAGGAGCCTGAAGCCGGAGAAAAAGGCGGTGTCCGGTTGGCAAAGTCCATCGAGGAAGTCGGCCAGTTCGCACGCGAAATGCTCGGCAAGACGCTGGTTACGGTGCAGACCGGCCCGGATGGCAAACTTGTTCAGCGCCTCTATATCGAGGACGGCTCGGCGATCAAGCGTGAACTTTACCTCTCCGCGCTCGTCGACCGCGCAACCTCCCGCGTATCCTTCATTACCTCCACCGAAGGCGGGATGGACATCGAGGAGGTTGCTCATAAGACACCTGAGAAAATCGTGACGCTCGATATCGACCCGGCTTCCGGCTATTCGCCGTTCCACGGCCGCAAGATCGCTTTCGCGCTCGGTCTTGAAGGCGATCAGGTCAAGCAATGCGTCAAGCTGATCGGCAATCTCTACCGCGCCTTCACCGAGAAGGATATCGCGCTTCTGGAGATCAACCCGCTGATCGTGACCGAAGATGGCAATCTGCTCTGCCTGGACGCCAAGGTGAACTTCGACGGCAACGCGCTTTACCGCCATCCCGATATTCTTGAGCTGCGCGACCTCGACGAAGAAGACCCGGCAGAAATCGAAGCATCGAAATTCGATCTTTCCTACGTCAAGCTCGACGGCAATATCGGCTGCCTCGTCAATGGCGCGGGTCTTGCAATGGCAACGATGGACATCATCAAGCTCTATGGCGAGGAACCGGCCAATTTCCTGGACGTCGGGGGCGGCGCGTCAAAAGAGAAAGTCACCGAGGCATTCAAGATCATCCTGCGCGACCCGAACGTGAAAGGCATCCTCGTCAACATCTTCGGCGGCATCATGCGCTGCGACATCATCGCGGAGGGCATTATCGCGGCGGTACGCGAGATGAATTTGGCAGTGCCGCTGGTCGTCCGGCTCGAAGGCACGAATGTGGAACTTGGCAAACAGACGCTGCGCGAAAGCGGCCTCGCAGTCATCCCGGCTGATGATCTCGCCGACGCCGCACAGAAAATCGTCGCACAGGTTCGTGCGGCGGCTTAGTTACGATGAGTACGACGTGAGATCCGCCGTGGCTTTTATGAGGTCAATCGCCTGCATCGGCAGATCGGTTGCCTGCTCTTCGATGGCGGTGTTTTGGTCAAACCAAGCTGGAAATGATGACACTTATAGGAATGCCTGAATAAATCCTGCATTCCGAAGGTCTAAGGAGTAAGAAAATGGCGGTTCTCGTCGATAAGGATACCAAGGTGATTTGCCAGGGCCTCACCGGCTCCCAGGGCACATTCCACACGGAACAGGCCATTGCTTACGGCACACAAATGGTGGGCGGTGTAACGCCAGGCAAGGGCGGCACCACGCATATCGGCCTGCCCGTTTTCGATACGGTTCAGGAAGCCGTCAACAAGACCGGCGCGAATGCCAGCGCAATCTATGTGCCCCCGCCCTTTGCAGCTGACGCGATCCTCGAAGCGATCGATGCTGAAATCCCGCTCGTCATCTGCATCACCGAGGGCATCCCTGTCTATGACATGATCAAGGTGAAGCGCGCGCTTTCCGGATCGAAGACCCGGTTGATCGGCCCGAATTGCCCCGGTGTGATCACACCTGACGCCTGCAAGATCGGTATCATGCCCGGCCATATCCATAAGCGCGGCTCTGTCGGGATCGTTTCCCGCTCTGGCACGCTGACCTATGAAGCCGTCCACCAGACGACGCTGGCAGGCCTCGGCCAGAGCACCTGCATCGGCATTGGCGGCGATCCGGTCAAGGGCACCGAATTCATCGACACAATGGAGCTGTTCCTTGCGGACCCCGAAACCGAATCCATCATCATGATCGGCGAGATTGGCGGCACAGCTGAGGAAGACACGGCGGAATTTCTTAAAAACAATGCCGTGAAAAAGCCCACAGTCGGCTTTATCGCTGGCGTCACCGCACCTCCAGGCCGCCGCATGGGCCATGCCGGAGCGATCATTTCCGGTGGCAAGGGCGATGCAGGCAGCAAGATCGAGGCGATGCGGTCCGCTGGTATCCGGATGGCAGATTCGCCTGCCAGTATCGGCACGACGCTTGTGTCAATGCTGCGCGGTTGAATAAAAAAGGCTGGCTCTCGATATGATGATGAGACGTTATCGTGAAATTAAGTTAACTGTCTTGCGATAAGCTTTTCGAATATCGGATATACCAGCCGAATCCGCATGCGCGTCCTTAAGAGAAAGTAATCCAATGAGCAAGCAGAGCAGGAACGAACTTTTCGAGCAGACTTCGTTTTTGCATGGGGTTAACGCGGCATACATCGAAGACCTCTACTCGCGCTATCAGGAGAATGCCGGTTCTGTTACCGCTGACTGGCGGGCTTTCTTCAGCGGGCTGAAGGAGCGCAAGGAAACCGTCATCGAGGATGCGCGCGGCCCATCCTGGAAACGTGCTGATTGGCCGGAACCCGCCAATGGCGAGTATATCTCGGCCCTCGCCGGAGACTGGGCGACAATTGCGGAAAAGAAGATCGAGCGGAAGATAGCGGGCGTAGCGCATGAGGAAGGCGTCGAGCTTTCCCCTGCGGAAACCATGAAAGCGGTGCGGGATTCGATCCGCGCCCTGATGCTGATCCGCTCTTATCGTGTCCGCGGCCATCTTTCCGCCAATCTCGATCCGCTTGCACTATCCGAAAGAAAGCCGCATCCGGAGCTTCAGCCTGAGACCTACGGCTTCACACCGGACGACATGGACCGGCTGATCTATCTCGACAAGGTCCTCGGGCTTGAAATGGCGACGGTCCGGCAGATCCTGGAAATTCTGAAGCGCACATATTGCTCGACCATCGGCATCGAGTTCATGCATATCTCCAATCCGGCCCAGAAAGCCTGGCTTCAGGAGCGCATCGAAGGCGCGGACAAGGAAATCACCTTCACCGATATGGGCAAGAAGGCGATCCTCGCCAAGCTCATCGAGGGGGAATCCTTCGAGAAGTTTCTCGACAAGAAATATACCGGCACCAAGCGTTTCGGCCTTGACGGCGCGGAAGCGATGATCCCGGCGCTCGAACAGATCATCAAGCGCGGCGGCCAGCTTGGCGTGCGAGAGATCGTGCTCGGCATGGCGCACCGCGGCCGTCTCAACGTGCTCGCCAATGTCATGAGCAAGCCCTATCGTGCGATTTTCAATGAGTTCAAGGGCGGATCGGCAAATCCTGATGATGTGGAAGGCTCCGGTGACGTCAAATACCACCTTGGCGCATCGTCCGACCGCGAATTTGACGGCAACAACATCCATCTGTCGCTGACGGCCAATCCATCCCATCTGGAAATCGTGGATCCGGTCGTACTTGGGAAGGTCCGCGCCAAGCAAGACCATCTTCATGACAAGGACCGCGCCAAAGTCTTGCCGCTGCTTCTGCATGGTGACGCGGCCTTTGCGGGTCAGGGCGTCGTCGCGGAATGCTTCGGCC
>CAYOUP010000343.1:0-1499 GCA_964407125.1 uncultured Hyphomicrobiaceae bacterium
GCCGTAGCCGGGGCCGGGATGCAGGAACTTGTCGCCAATGCGCCGGTCCGAACCGATAGCGTGCGCGACTTCCTGAACATCCGCGCCGACTGAATCGCAAACATCGGCAATCTCGTTGATGAAGCTGATTTTCATCGCAAGAAAAGCGTTGGCGGCGTATTTCGCCAGTTCGGCGGATTCGCGGCTGACAAAGATGATTGGCGCATTGCGCAGGCGCAGCGGTTCGTAGACGCGTTCCATGACCTTGCGCGCGCGCTCGTCGTCAACCCCGACCAGAACGCGGTCCGGATGTGTGAAATCCTGTATGGCCGAGCCTTCGCGCAAAAATTCCGGATTTGAGCAAACCGCAATATCCGCATCGGGCCGAAGCGCGCGGATGCGTCGCTCGATCTCCCGGCTCGTGCCGACGGGGACGGTCGATTTTGTCGTAATGACCGTGAAACCGTTCAGATGCGGGACGAGTTCCTCGACAGCAGAATGAACATAACTCAGATCGGCATAGCCATCGCCCCGGCGCATCGGCGTTCCGACGGCGAGAAAGATCAGATCGGCCTGGCTGACCGGTTCTTTGAGTTCGGTGAAGAAATTAATCCGGCCTTTTTCGGCATTACGCGCGAGCTGTTCATCAAGGCCGGGTTCATAGATCGGAATGTCACCGGCTCGCAGCCGCTCGATCTTGCTCGCGTCCTTGTCGACGCAATTGACCGTCCAGCCGAATTCGGAAAAGCAAACTGCGGATACGAGACCGACATAGCCGGTGCCTATCATACAGATATTCATCTTCAACGCTCCGAGTGGTCGCCGGAAAACTCGTTTATAGTGTAGCCTTGCAGAAAGAGAAGAGCTGTCAGGTCGGCATGATTAATTTTGGCATGTGCCTGCCCGGCGACGATCGGTTTGGCCCGGAAGGCGACACCGAGACCGGCCGCTTGCAACATGGCGAGATCATTGGCTCCGTCGCCGACTGCAATAACCTCGTCGAGTCCGATACCAGCCTCGCTTGCCTCCTTCTTCATGGCTGCGAGCTTGGCTTCACACCCTAAAATCGGATCGGCCACACCGATGATAACCCCGTTCTCGATCATGAAACGGTTGGCGTAGTTCGCATCGAACCCCGCTCGTTCAGCGATGGGGCCGGTAAAGAACGTAAAGCCGCCGGAAACGAGAACGGCACGGCCGCCGTGTGTGCGCATCGTCGTCGCAAGCGTCCTTGCGCCAGGCGTCAACGTGATGCGTTCGTCCAGAACGGATTGCAGCCGGTCTTCTGGAAAGCCGCGCAGCAGTCTAATGCGCTCGCGCAGGGCGTCTTCGAAGACCAGTTCGCCGCGCATGGCCCGTTCGGTGATCGCTGCGATCTGCTCGCCGATCCCAGCCGCGGCGGCCACTTCATCAAGGCATTCCTGCTGGATAATGGTTGAATCCATATCGGCCGCGAGCATACGCTTGCGGCGGCCCTTTATGGGCTGTACATGGCTGTCGATCGGTAAATTGGATGGAAT
>CAYOUP010000343.1:1599-3676 GCA_964407125.1 uncultured Hyphomicrobiaceae bacterium
CTTATTGCAGGACCGACTGCAAGCGGCAAGTCGAAGCTTGCCCTTGAGATCGCGCGAAAGCGCGGCGCGATCATCGTTAATGCCGATTCCATGCAGGTTTACCGCGACCTGAAAATCCTGACAGCGCGGCCGGATGAAACGGACTGCGCGGTGATACCGCACCGCCTTTATGGATTTCGCGATGGCGCCGAGCCCTATTCGGTTGCGGCATGGCTTGAGGATCTTGGCCCGCTCGTGGCCGAAGCCCGTGACGGCGGCGCACCGCTTGTTATCGTTGGCGGCACAGGGCTTTATTTCAAGGCGCTGCTTGAAGGGCTGTCGCCCGTTCCGGAGATACCGGAGAATGTGCGGTCGCATTGGCGCACGAAGGCTGCGACGCTGGGCGGCCCGGTTTTGCACGGGATTTTGCGGCAGCGCGATCCGGTCATGGCGGAACGATTGCAGCCGACCGATCCGCAACGCATCGTGCGCGCACTGGAGGTATTGGACGCAACCGGGCGCTCACTGTCGGACTGGCAGGCCGATGCTGGCGAGCCGCTGATCCGCGCCGATGAAGCCGAACGCATCTGTCTTTCACCGCCGCGCGCGGAGCTTTATGGGCGCTGCGATGCGCGGTGGGATCACATGATGGCGAGTGGTGCGCTGGAGGAGGTCGAGCGTCTCGTCGAGCGCGGGTTCGATGCCTCGCTTCCGGTGATGCGTGCGGTGGGCGTGAGACCTCTTGCCGCATATTTGAGCGGTGGGCTCGATCTGGAGGCTGCTTGCCGCGATGCACGAACGGAGACCCGCCGCTACGCAAAAAGGCAGCTTACCTGGGCACGGAAACATATGATTTCGTGGAATGCCTATTTTAAGCAATAATAGATCTTATTGTTCAGTAAAAACGAAATTTAATTACCTTGAATTCGTTGATCTTTTGCGCTGACACGTTTATGTCTACAGCTTCCGAATTTGCAGTGCAGCAATGATGGGCACTGGGACAGTGATTATTCGTCTCCGTGCCGTTAAGGGGGTTGAGTGATGGCTCGGACGATGACGGGTGCGGAGATCGTTCTCGAAGCGCTGGCGGAGCAGGGTGTCGAAGATATTTTCGGCTATCCCGGCGGTGCGGTGCTTCCGATCTATGATGAAATTTTCAAGCAGAACCGCGTCCGTCATGTGCTCGTGCGTCATGAACAGGGCGCGGCCCATGCGGCAGAAGGCTATGCCCGTTCGACCGGCAGGGTCGGCGTTCTTCTGGTAACGTCCGGCCCCGGTGCGACCAACGCCGTTACCGGCCTCACCGACGCATTGATGGATTCTATCCCGCTTGTCTGCATCACAGGCCAGGTCGCCACCCATCTGATCGGCAGCGATGCCTTTCAGGAATGCGACACCGTCGGCATTACACGCCCCTGCACGAAACACAATTATCTCGTCCGCGACGTGAACGACCTCGCCCGGATTATGCATGAAGCGTTCTACGTTGCGCGCAGCGGACGCCCCGGTCCGGTTGTCGTTGACATTCCCAAGGATGTTCAGTTCGCGAAGGGCACCTATCTCGGCGCGAACCGTATCGTTCACAAAACCTACCGGCCTCAGCTCAAGGGCAATGCAACCGCCATTCGCGACGCCGTCGAAATGATCGCGGGCGCGAAACGTCCCGTTTTCTACACCGGTGGTGGCATCATCAATTCCGGCCCGGCGGCCAGTAAGCTATTGCGTGAATTTGTCGGGCTCACCGGCTATCCGATCACCTCGACCTTGATGGGCCTCGGTGCTTTCCCGGCCGATGATGAAAAATGGCTGGGCATGCTGGGCATGCACGGCACTTACGAAGCCAATTTGGCGATGAACCAGTGCGATGTGATGATCAATATCGGCGCGCGCTTCGACGACCGGATTACCGGGCGGCTCGACGCCTTCTCGCCGGGATCGCGCAAGATCCATGTCGATATCGACCCCTCTTCGATCAACAAGACCGTGAAAGTCGATCTGCCGATCATCGGCGATTGCGCCCATGTGCTTGAGGAAATGGTCCGTGTCTGGCGCGCGCGCTCGCCGCAGATCGACAGCGCTGCGCTGAAAAAATGGTGGG
>CAYOUP010000344.1:0-3653 GCA_964407125.1 uncultured Hyphomicrobiaceae bacterium
GGGCTGGCTTGCACGCCGCCCTGCCCTCTCCACCGCATTCCTGATCGCGCTTTGCCTCGCCCTGTATCTGCCCGGCTCATCCTCGCTGCCTGTCACAGACCGCGACGAGGCCCGCTTCGCCCAGGCCACGAAGCAGATGATGGAGACAGGTGATTTCATCGACATCCGCTTTCAGAAAGAGCCGCGCTACAAGAAGCCCGTAGGCATTTACTGGCTTCAGGCGCTTTCGGTCTCCGTTTTTTCGCCCGACGACCTGACGCAGATCTGGGCTTACCGTATTCCCTCGCTGCTCGGCATTATCTCGGCCGTCCTGCTGACATGGTGGGCGGGGCGGCCCTTATTCGGACGGCAAGCGGCTTTGCTCGCCGCGATCCTGCTTGCCGGGGCATTCACGCTCACGCTTGAGTCGCGCATCGCCAAATCCGATGGCGTGCTGCTGGCCTTTACCGTCCTCGCCATGGGCGCGCTCGCCCGCATCTACCTGTTCCGGCGAAAACGGCAGGAAATGGTGACCATCGCCGCCGTCTTCTGGATCGCGCTCGGGCTCGGCATTCTGATCAAGGGGCCGGTCGCCCCCGCCCTTGCCGTGCTCACCATGATTCCCATCGTCATTTTCGACAAAGACCGGAGCTGGCTGAAGAGCCTGCACGCCGCATGGGGCATCCCCGTCATGCTGGCGATCACCCTGCCCTGGTTCATCGCCATCGGGATCGTGTCCGACTGGGAATTCTTCAGGCTGGCGTTCGGCGAAGACTTCTTCGCCAAACTTCAGGGCGGCCGGGAAAAACACTGGGGACCGCCGGGTTTCTATTTCATCGTTTTCTGGTGGAGTTTCTGGCCCGCAGCGCTGGTTTCGACAGGCGGCGCGGCGCTCTGGCTATGGCGGCACCGGCTCAACCGCCGGGCGCTGTTTCTCCTGTCATGGGTCATCCCGTTCTGGCTTGTGCTGGAGGCGACGCCCACCAAGCTCCCGCATTATGCGATGGTCCTTTATCCGGCGATCGCGATGGGCGCGGCCTGGGTGCTGCGCAAGGCGACAATGGCTGGGCGCGTGCCGATGCGGACCTATAAGCAGGCTGCCGCGATCTGGCTGTTCGTCGCCGCACTGCAACTGGCCTTTCTCCTGTTCCTGCACGCCTGGTTCTGGATCATGCCCTCGTTCTGGCTGATCCCGGCCGCCGCGGCGATCGCCGGGCTCTCATGGGCAACTTTCCGCGCCTCATGGTCCGGCCATTTCCACGCGGGCATCGGCCTTGCCATCCTGACGGCTTTCTTCGTCTATACAGCCGCATTCAAGCTGGTCCTACCGGCCATCGACCCGCTCTGGATAAGCCGTCAGGCCGCGGAACTCGTCGGTACTCTGCGGCCCTGCATTTCAAGCCCGGTCATCCTGACGAGTTATCGCGAACCGAGCGCCGTCTTCCTGCTCGGCACGGATACGGCGATGATGGCCCCGGAACAAGCCAATCGTGTGCTGAGCGAAGGCAAGGCCGAACTGGCGCTGATGGACAAACACACGGCGGACAATCTGCCGCTCGTCGATCCCGCGCCGCGTCCCATCGCCTGTATCGAGGGCTTCAACGTGAATGGCGGGGATCACCTGCTCTTGCAGCTCATGACGGCGCGCCCGGATAAGGTTTTCACGTCCTGTCCCGTGCCGGAACGCTATCGCTGCAAGACCGCTGACGGGCAATGATCCCGCAGACCTATTTTGATTTGGCAAGGCTGGCGAAATAATCGACTAGCTGGCCGACCTCTTCGGTCGAGAAGACGAATTCCGGCATATCCTCATGACCGGTGGTAATGCCCTCGGCGAAGCTTTCGGCAAGATTTTCCGCCGGATAGCGCTTGGCGATCTCCCGGAATGGCGGCGCTTCGGGCAAAGGGCTGTCGCCGGTCTCGCCGATCGCATGGCATCTCGCGCAGTTTTTCTCGGCCAGTTCCATGCCCCCCGCCGCTTGTGCAGGCCCGGCTGCGAGACAGAACAGGGCGAGGCTAAAAAGAATTCGAGCGGTGGTCATGGTCATTCCCTCATTGGATGAGTATCCCGGCGGCAAGACCGGCAGTCACTTGCCTCACGCATAACGCTGCGCCAGCCGCGCGACAAGCACTCTCATGAAGGGATTCAGAGAAACTGTGACAGCCGCCGCCGCTGCGACAAGCGAAAAACACTCTATGAGATGAGACCAGGCATGAACGTCGCTCTCAGAGTTGACACTGTGCGTCTGCAGGTTTAGGCGCATTGCGCGAGGCATGGCCGGTGATCGTGCGTGCGGCCAATGAGAAAAAACCAGCCAGCGTTTGTCATAACCAGCGGCAAGGAAGAGGGACTATCATGAATGCGCCGGATCTTCCGGGAAAGTCTGCCTCGGACAGTGCTGAACCGGCGCGATTGTCAGCTGCCCGCTTTGCCGTATCGGCGGCGTTTTTCGCCAATGGTTTCATCGTCGGGCACTGGGCGCCGAAGATTGCCGTGATGGTGGATCGGCTTGGCATCAGCCAGGCAACGCTCGGCAAGATGATCATTGTGTTGGGGATCGGAGCGATCATTGCGCTGGTCACCGGCGCTGTCGCGACAACACGCTATGGCTCTCGCACGGTGTTACGCTGGACATCACTCCTGCTTGCGCCGTCGCTGCTGCTAACCACGCTGGCGCCGACAGTCGCGGCCACGGCGCTGATGATGCTGTGGTTTGGCATGTTTCTCGGCGCGATGGACAACGCCATGAATGCAAATGGCGTAGTGGTTGAAACCACGCTCGCAAAGCCGGTCATGTCGTCCTATCACGGCTTCTGGTCGCTTGGCGGCGTCGTTGGCGGTCTGACAGGCGGCGCGATCATCGCGTTTTTTGGGGAATTGGGGCACGCCGTCATCGTGTCGCTGATTGTATTGGCCATAGTGCTCGCGGCATGGCCGTATTACATGGATGACTCCAAATCGGCGAATCCCTCAGACGCAGGCGAGATGGCCACCCTTTCCCCCGGCCGTTTCGCCGATCTCCCGCGCAGCCCCGCCATCTATCTTATCGGCATTTTGACGCTGGCCGCGTTTGCAGCCGAAGGGACCGTGATCGACTGGAGCGCGCTTTATCTGAGCGACGAACAGGGGGCGCCGATCTTTGTCAGCGGATATGCCTTTGCAGCCTTGTCAGTCACAATGGCAATCATGCGCTTTGCAGGGGATGGAATCCGAACCAGCCTCGGTGACCGGCTGACCTATTTCTGCGGAGCGTGCGTCGCGGCAATCGGTCTGGTGATCGCTGGCGTCTCGACGCATTTTGCGGTCGCCTGTCTCGGCTTCTTCATCAGTGGGCTTGGTATGGCAAATATGGTGCCGGTACTGTTCTCGTCTGCCGGGCGCTACCCTGGCGTCAAACCGGCGATCGGTATCGCGGTAGCCACAGTATTCGGCTATAGCGGACTTCTTTTCATACCGGCGCTGGTCGGCGAAATCGCCGAACTCTACTCCTTGTCCGCAGTCTTCATGGGTTGGGGCGCGATTATTATCGTCCTCGCAGGAATAGGCCTGAACCTTCCGGGAATTTCCGGCCGAAAGCGCTGAAGCAGGGCCGACAGCAACCTTTCGCCTCACGCATAACGCTGCGCCAGCCGCGCGACAAGCACTCTCATGAACGGATTCAGGGAAACCGTAA
>CAYOUP010000345.1:0-3651 GCA_964407125.1 uncultured Hyphomicrobiaceae bacterium
GTCCAGCATTTCTGTCGCCTGTGACGAGGATCTGCCAGCCTGCCCTGAGCCTGTCCTGAGACTGTCAAAGGAATCCCCTTTGAACGAAAACGGATGTCTTGATGAAACGCAATCTGGCGATCCCTTGAGAGCAACAACACCCAAGAGGGAGACCATCATCTTGTGAATCCTGTCTATGACGTCCTGTGGGCCGCCATCACAAACTGACGCACACGGTCAAGGTCCTTGCGGAAGCCGCCACCCGGCAGCGGACGGTTCGTGCGCGTGAGCGAATCCACGCCCCAGGGCTGCACCGCGCGGATCGCCTCGGCCACGTTCTCCGGCGATAGCCCTCCCGCCAGGATAACGGGGATCCGCACCTGCCGGACGATTTCGCGGCTGATGCCCCAATCGTGGGTCTCGCCAGACGCGCCGATGCCGGCGATATCCGGGGCTTGCGTGTCCAGGATGAGATAGTCGGCCACGTCCTGATACGCCAGGGCCACCTCCACCGCCTCCGGCCCGCCAACAGAGACCGCCTGCATGATCGGCAGATCGGGCAGACGGTCCCGCAGCGCGCGCACTGCATCGGGAAGGAGCGTGTTCTCCAGCCCACACAGATGCACGATATCCGGCCCGACCGCCCGCGCCATCGTCTCGATCGCTTCTAGATCCGACTCTACCGTCAGGGCGACACAGACGGCCGAATCGCCAACCGCTTCCACGATCGCCCGTGCCGTGGCGAAATCCACCTCACCGGGCAGACCACTATTCGCAGGTGTCACGCCAATATGATCGACGCCCAGCGCAACCACGGCCTGGGCTTCGTCAGGACTCTGCATCGTATAGATCTGGATTCTCACGCGCCTCTCCTCCTCTTGGTAAGAGCGCTACCCGCCAAGCATACCGCGCGCCCATTCCCTCTGCCGAATCACTTCTTCGGCCTCCCCATAATGCTCCGTGTGCGATTTGATGTATTGAACGATGCTATTCACCGCTGCCTGTTCCTCGCTCGGCGCTCCGAGCGCCTCTCCGGCCACCGACTCACCCCTCGCCAAACACGCGACGACGTGCTCTGTGAGCGCCTCGTCGTCCATATCCCAGACCTCTCTCCAGCATTCATCACACAGGTCCGGATGAGGGACCATCAGATCGCCGGAAGACATCGTGAACGGCTGGCCACACAGACTGCACTCGAACTCCCTGATCGACATTCCCGGCATAATCAGCCTCCTTCGAATATGACATCGAATCCTGAGGATTTAACGAATTGAACACTGTTCAACGACTAGCACACTCCCCGCCTCCAGCATCACACGCTCACCGTCGACAAGCGCCGTGCTCTTGCCCTGCGCGACCAAGTATACCTCAAACATCTCAGCGTGGTAGTGCGGCTCGTCTACACCCGCGTTCGCGTATCCAACGGCGATAGGAATGCCGGAATTCTACGGACCCACAAACCACCCCTTGATCGCCTGCCCCTCCTTGCCGAAATAGCGCATCCCCCTCCCTTCCCTCGCCGACCATAACCTAGCCAGCCAACATCCAATCTATCCCCACCGTCGCCTCCAACAGCTTGAAAACGGAAGCCAGAATGAGGCCGTTGACTGCGCCAAAGCCAACGCCGGCTATCGCGAGCTCGGTTATGCCTTTGAAAGTGACCCTCTCTTTGGCAGTGATCGCTTCACGCAAGACTAGAGTGAGCCCGCCGGTCAACGCACTCAGGGCCACGATGTAGATCACGCTAACAGCAAGCCCTCCACTAATCGCGGCGCCGACCGCGCCACCAATAACTGGTGCAATATGCCCCGTCCATTCCTCATACGCCACTACCAGTATGGGACCAAACAAGCTGAGCACCAGAGTAAAGAGAGTAAAACCGATCATACTTGCCGCAGCCCCAACGATTGCAGCCACGAAAACCTCGAGCGGAGCTGTGGCTGTTCCAGCAATCCCTTTGATCGTCTCCCAGATAATGATGCCAATGATGCTCGCAAAGCACATCCCAAGCGCCAAAGACAACAGCGCCCGAACAGCCACCCCACCCTTCGACTCGACAAGCCTTTTGACCCAGACGGGTGGCTCCACATTGCCATCCTCAGACACGTTGGTTCTCATCACGCGAATGAAATAGTAGAACAGAACCACGCCAAGGATCAGGCCACTACCGCAAGCATAATCAACGGTTGACATCAGCTCTATTCCTCCCTAGGCTGAAGCATTCCTTCGACATTTCATTCAGACCCCATACCCATATCCCAGCCGATGCAACACCGCAGTTGCCGCTGCTGTCGAACCCGGACCCAGGCAAACAAAGAGCGCGAGAACTCTAGTCCCCCGCGCTTTTTCGTAAAGATCGCTGGCGTGGATATCACAACTGCTCGGTAATCGGAAACTCCTCCAGATAGAGCTCCGTGGCCTCTTTCAGGTTGGTAATCGCCTCTTCAATCGTAAATCCCTGGCTGACCGAGCCGACCTCGGGACATTCCGCAACGTACAAATCCTCTTCACCGTGCACAACCGCCGTAGGGATCACTGTCGTCATCTCACCGCCTCCCGCGGCATTATACTTGGATGTAAGGGCTTGCGCAAACACGATCCTCGACGTGCTGGCTTGGAGAACGGTTGCCACGAAAGGAACACTTCAACGAATTCAGAATGGAACGAATCGTCGCGTGTGGAAGGCCATTCGTTGGTTTCCCAATTCGTTGTAGTGACCTGTACTCTGTCCACGTAGTGTGTGGCTGGAGAAAACCACCATCATACCTCCGTCAAAAGGCCTTCAACAGCTTGTCCACGCGCCTCTGTTGCGCAGCCGATAGTTCGTCCATTCTCTCGTTGAGGATGGACACGTACTCCTCCTGATCCTCCGCGTTTACGGCAACCTGGATGCTCTCGGCGTATTGCGGTACGCTCTTTGCACGGCAGGTTCTCAGTTGCTCCATCAGGTAGGGTACTATAGCCTTGTTGTACTCGGCGCTCGTAGAAACGACTCTGGCCAGTATCTTGATCCCATTGTCCTTTGTGATGACAGAGCCCTTTTCGATCACCCTGACGAGTTCGTCATACCGCTCGAATATCTCCTGTGGTTTCCGATCGGCGATCAGCGCCAGGTTGATCATCGCCGCCCACACCAGCCGGTTGTCCTCGCTCAAGACCAGCTCGATAAAATCGGCCACGTAATCCTCGATCAATGCCGGCTCCAGCAGCCCGATCTGCTCCAGCACCGACAGGCAGTCTATTCGGATTCGCCTGTCCTCGTTCCACAGGTTCTCCGCGACCTCTCGGATACCCTCGACGTCGCGGGTTTCCACCAGCTCCCGGCCCAACGCCTTGTTCGGTTCTTCGTCTTTTCTATCCTGCGCGCTGGCTAGCCTTGATAACACTGACATCTCGTCTTCTCCGTAGGTAGTCTATCGGGCCCTCGACAACAGAGACCTCGGAGCGCCCTTCCACCCGCCCCTGATCATACCCTGTCTTTGACATCCTCAGCCATTCGTGCTAGAATCGTCGTGTGATGAGCACAGAAACGACGGTAGAGATTGCAGGTTATCGCTTACCTATCGTGGTAGAACGGGTAAACGGTTCGTACCAAGCGACCAGCCCTGCGCTAGACGGGTTTCTGATCCTCGCCGACACCCTCGAAGAGGTATTGGCCCTGGCGCCTGGCGT
>CAYOUP010000346.1:0-3633 GCA_964407125.1 uncultured Hyphomicrobiaceae bacterium
CGCCGGCCTTCGAGGCGGAGTAGGGCGAGTTGGGCTGATAGGGCGTCGTCTCGCAGAAGGCGCCCGAAGGCCCGAGCGAGCCGTACACCTCGTCGGTCGACACGTGCAGGAAGCGGAAGCGCTCGCGCAGCGCGGCGTCCGCGGCGGCCAGGTACTGGCGGGCGGCTTCGAGCAGCTCGAAGGTGCCGACTACGTTGGTGCGGATGAACTCGGCCGGGCCGTCGATCGAGCGGTCGACGTGGGTCTCGGCGGCGAAGTTCAGCACCGCGGTGGGACGGTGCTCGCGGTACACGCGGGCGACGGTCTCGGAGTCGGCGATGTCGCCCTCGACGAAGGCGAAGCGCGCCTCGCCCGCCATGTCGGCCAGGTTGGCGGGATTGCCGGCGTAGGTGAGCTTGTCGAGCACCACGACGCGGGCGTCGCTCTTGGCCAGCGCCCGACGCGCGAAGTTGCAGCCGATGAAGCCGGCGCCACCGGTGACGAGCCAGGTGTCGGCCATCTACACGTAGGTCCCGGAGGGGGCAACCAGCCGGCTGCTGGCCTTCTTGAAGCGGTCCACTTCCTCGCGGAAGTCGGCGGTCGTCACCGGCTCGACCTCCTCGCCGGCGGCGTCGCAGCGCGCCTTGCGGCGCAGCACGGCGTGCAGGATGTGCACCCAGTCGCCGGGGGTCGGCGGGATGGGCCCCGACACCACCTGCTCCCAGACCACGTCCTGGAACAGCGGTCGCCCCGCCAGCTTCTCCGCCTCCTCGGCGTGGATGCGCAGAGTGGCGATGATGTCGCCGGGGAATACCGGGTTCACCTCCACGATCCGCTCGAAGCGGCCCGGCTGGGTGAACGCGCGGCGCAGCGTGTCGGGATGGGCGGTGGAGCCGACCACCAGCACGTCCTCGGCGGCGATCGCGCGGTCGACGAGATCGAGCAGGAAGTCCATCACCGGGCCCACGGGAAGGTCGGGTCGCCGCGCGCCGATCTCCTCGGCCTGGAGGAACTCGAGCTCGTTGAACAGGACCGTGATCGGGGGCATCTCCTCGAGTGTGCTCGACCAGGCCGCCACCAGCTCGCCGACCTTGCCGCCGCGGTGGATCACCTCCAGCACGAGCTTCGGGATCGCCACCTGGAGGAAGGAGGTCTCGGTGAGGCTGGCGAGCGAGCGGGCCAGCAGCCGCTTGCCCACCCCGCGCTGGCCGATCAGCATCATGCCGCTGGGCGGATGGGTGCCCCAGCGCGCGTAGACCTCGGGATCGGTCGCGGCGCAGGCGTAGGTCTGGATCTCGTCCTTGGCGTCGGCGAGGCCGCCGATCCGGGACAGCGCGAAGCTGGGACTCGGCTCGAGACGCGCCGCCTGGGACATCGGCTCGAACTTGCGCGCGAAGCTGCCCCAGATGTTCGCGGCGCGCTCCCGGAGGATCGTGCGGTCTTCCATGGCGGCCGATGGTATCGCGTTCATCGGGTCGAAAAGAGGTCGGCGAGCTTGCCGTCGACCGAGGCGTTGCGGGCGCGGTGGCGCGCCCAGTCGCGCAGCTCCTTGATCCGCTCCTCGTAGGTGTCGTACAGCGGGACCGTCTGCTCGATCGCGTTCGCCAGGTCGTTGCCCGCGAGCTCGCGCGCCTCCGCGAACGCGGTGTAGAGCGCCGAGGCCACCACCTGCTCCAGCTCGGCGCCGGTCAGTCGCTCGGCGGCGACCGCGAGCTCGTCGACGTCGTAGTGCAGGGGGTCACGGCCGCGCTTGCGCAGGTGGATGTTCAGGATCTCGGCCCGCTCGGCGGCCGTAGGCAGGTCGACGAAGAAGAGCTCGTCGAAGCGTCCGCGCCGCAGCAGCTCCGGCGGCAGGCCCGCGACGTCGTTGGCGGTGGCCACGACGAACACGGGCTCGCGCTTCTCCGAGAGCCAGGTGAGGAACCACCCGAAGACGCGCGAGGCCACCGGGTCGCTCGCCGCCGCGGCGAAGCCCTTCTCGATCTCGTCGATCCACATCACCGCGGGCGCCAGCGACGCCGCCACCTCCACCGCCTCGCGCAGTGCCAGCTCGGGAGTGCGCTGGCCGCCGAAGGCGGCGGCCAGATCGAGGCGCAGCAGCGGGAACTGCCACTCGCGGGCGACGGCCCGGGCCGAGAGCGACTTGCCGCAGCCCTGCACGCCGAGCAGGAGCAGACCGCGCGGCGTCGGCAGGCCGAAGGCCTTGGCCTCGTCCGTGAAGGCGCGCCGCCGTTCGGCGAGCCAGCCCTTGAGCTCGGTGAGGCCGCCGACGTCGGTGAGTCCGGTCTCGTCGTCGAGGAAGGTGAGGGCGGGCGTGCGGTGGAGGGCGCGCCGCTTGTCGCGCACGATCTCCGCGACGGCGCGCCGATCGAAGGCGCCGGCCGTGCGCAGTGCCTTGCGCAGCACGCGCACCGCCTCGCCCGAGGTGAGGCCGAGCGCGCCGCGGATCGCCTCGCCGAGCACGTCGGGCTGGGCCTTCGCCTCGCCCGACTCGAGCACCCGAGCGAACAGATGCTGGAGCTCGGCGGGGCCCGGAAGGGGCAGGGCGACGCGGCCGGCGTCGCGCTCGATCTCGATCGGCAGGTGGAACACCGGCCCCACCAGCACCACGCACTGCTTGCGCGTGCCCAGCGTGGGCAGCAGGTCGCGCAGACGGCGCAGCGCCACCGGGTCGTCGAGCCAGCGGTGGGCGTCGAGCATCGCGAAGAGCGCCGGCTCCTCGCAGGCCGCCACGGCGCGGAGGCCGGCGTCCAGAGAGCCGGCCCCGTCGCCCGAGGCACCCAGACCGGCCACCACGCTCCAGGTCAGGCAGCGCCGATCGGTGCCCTCGGCCACCCGCTCCAGGAGGTTCAGCGCGCGCTCCTCTTCGAAGGTCTCGAACACCGCGAGGCGCCAGCCGGCGCGCACCAGCGTCCGCAGCTCGTCGGCGACGGCCGCTCCGCTCACTCGGTGTCGACCGTCACGCGCGCGACCTCTTCGTAGGTGGTCACGCCCTCGGCGAGCTTGCGCAGGGCCGCCTCGCGCAGGTTCTCCATGCCCTCGATGCGCGCGGCGCGGTCGATCTCGTTGGCGTCCTTGCCCTCGTTCACCAGGGCCCGCACGCGCTTGCCGACGTCGAGCATCTCGAACACGCCCGTGCGGCCGTAGAGGCCGGTGTGGCGGCAGTCGACGCAGCCTTCGCCCCACCGCACCACCAGGCGCTCGCGCCGCTCGACGGGCACCTTGAGCCCGAGGGCGGTGACCTGATCGGGATTCAGCGTGCCCTCGACGGCGCAGCGTTCGCAGATGCGGCGGATCAGGCGCTGGGCCACCACGCCGCGCAGCACGCTCGAGAGCAGGAAGGGCTCGACGCCGAGCTCGACCAGGCGGGTCACGGCGCCCGCCGCGTTGCGGGTGTGGAGGGTCGAGAACACCAGGTGCCCGGTGAGCGCCGCCTGCACCGCCATGTTGGCGGTCTCCGTGTCGCGGATCTCGCCCACCATGATGATGTCGGGGTCCTGGCGCATGATCGTGCGCAGCGCGTTCGAGAAGCTGATGTCGATCTGCGGATTGACCTGCACCTGGCAGAAGCGCGCTTCCACCATCTCGATCGGGTCTTCGACGGTGGTGATGTTGATCTCGGGTCCCGAGAGGTAGCGAAGCGTGGAGTAGAGG
>CAYOUP010000347.1:0-3593 GCA_964407125.1 uncultured Hyphomicrobiaceae bacterium
TAACCAGATTTACGGGGACCTTGCCCAGAATGGTAGGGTGAAATACCGGCAAAGTCTTGTGCAGTTCGCTGGAAATGTGGATGTTGATCTGAGTTTTATTACCAAGGGACTGTCCCTGAAGGGATTTGCAGGAATGAACTTTTACAACACACTGTTTTCTGAGCAACAGTACGAATATGCGATCTACGAACCCCTGGTCGATTCAACGGGGGCAATTGATACATTGGCCATTCACGGCACTGACATAAAACGGGATCAATACGCAACGAATAATGATACTTCTACCTATAACCGTCAGTTCACCTATTTTGGCAGGCTGGGGTATGACCTAAGCTTTGGCAGTCATGAAGTGTCGGCCTCGGCCCTTATCTATGGAAATTCCCTCATTACTGAAGGCTCCTTTCAGAACCAGGTCGTTCTACATGGTGGATTTGCACTTAATTATATGTATGGTAACAGGTATGTTATTGAAGGATCGGTCATGGGCATAGGTTCGAAGAAACTACCTTCTGGTAAAAATTCCGAGCCCTCACCAGCAGCAGGTGTAGCATGGATAATCTCGGAAGAGGGATTTATGGAAAATGTATCCTTTGTAAATCTCCTTAAATTAAAAGCAAGCTACGGGATTTCAAAAAATGACAACTGGGGGTACAGCAATGAGGATTATTACCGCTATACCAGTACATTTGTCAGGGGAGGAGGCTTCAATTACAATAACGGATCCCGGAATAATAATGAAACACTGTTTTCCACATTTGAAAATGAAATTTATCTTCAGAAACGTGAAGATTTATATGCAGGCCTGGAGGCAGTGGTAATGAAAAATGCCCTTCACCTGGAGCTGGGATATTTTCAGAGCCATTCCCTCGACAACCTGACCCTTATGCAATATCAGTTACCTCAGCTTCTTGGTTTTGAAGACCTTGTTTTTGCCAACTACAACAGTTTCAAGACCAGTGGTCTTGAGCTCGGTATTGATTTTACCTATAGCATTACACCGGATTTCATTGCCACTATAGGAGGTAACCTGGTAAATTACAATCCGGTAATTACTAAGCTGGATGAACCCATCTTTGAGGGAGAGGATAAGGCACTGTTATTGGAAGGAACCGCTACCGATAACATGTGGGCACTTGTTGCAAATGGATTATATGGGGAAAGTGATTTCAACCCGGATGGTTCCCTGATGGATGGGCTGCCAGAACCTGCATGGGGAGGAGTTCAACCCGGTGATATTAAATACCTGGATCAGAACGGGGACGGCATAGTTGACCAGCTTGACGAGCGTATCGTCGGTCATGGACAACGGACCCAGTACAGTATTTACCTGGATCTACGTTACAGGAACTTCGGACTCTTTGTACTGGGAATCGGCAGGTTGGGAGATTCCAATACCCGGAACTCCTCAAACTATTTCAAGGTGCAGGGGAATGTGAAGTATTCGGAATATGCCCTGCAGGCATACGGACCGAACAACCCGGATTTAAATGCGCTTAATCCGCGTCTAACAACAACAGGTGGAGGAAATAACGATCGAAATTCCAGTTTCTGGATTTATGAGAACAATTCATTCACACTTCCGACACTTCAGTTGACCTATCGTTTCAATGGAGGTAATGCTTTATCCTTCCTGAAAGACTCCCATGTTTATGTACGGGGCGGAAACCTTGTCGTGCTTGGTAAGAACAAAGAGTATACCGAGGTAAATCCAGGTGGTGCCCCAAGCACCAGAAGTTTTATACTGGGTATAGTAACCTCATTCTAAGGAATTGACTATCATTATAATACAATAATAAAGATGAAAAGATTTATATATTATATTCTATCCGGGGTAGCAATTGCAGGGCTCCTTTTCGGAAGTTGTGAAAAGCAGCTTGAAAAAGAGGTTTCCAATATTTATACAAAGGATGTAGTTCTGAATACCGTAAACATGGCTGAAGGGATCCTGCTAACGGCTTACCTCGGACTGCCTGTCAACCATTCCGATTTCAATTTGGATTATGCTTCTGATGATGCAGTGACCAATAATCGCGATGCATCCGTTAAAACCGCCAATGACGGCGGATGGACATCCATCGAGAATCCCTTTGGTGTATGGAACAGCGCTTATGAGAATATCTTTTACATAAATTCATTTTTTCAGGAAATGGATAAGGTGATTTGGTGGTGGAAACAGCAAAATGTGAACGACTGGTTTGCCGAGCGTTTGAGGGGAGAAGCCTTTGGCCTTCGCGCACATTACTATTTTACACTCCTGCAGGCGCATGCCGGTAAAGGGACAAACGGTGAGATGCTTGGTGTTCCGATTGTGGATCATGTGCTTGATCCTGGCAATCCTGCTGACTACCAGATACCCCGATCTACATTTAATGAGCTGGTCGAATTTATACTTAATGACTGTGACAGTGCAATTGCCCTTCTGCCGAACAGGTATGAGACCACAAAGGATATCTATTATAACATTGCCGGGGGTGAGGACTATACCAACAGGTTTAACGGCATGGCAGCACGCATGATTAAAGCGAAAACCTTGTTGTATGCTGCAAGCCCGTCCTATTCAGACGGAACCTACACCTACCAGAGGGCTGCGGAAGCTGCAGTAGAGATAATGGATCTGAATGGTGGGCTTGATGAAATAGTTCCTGAGAATTTTAATCATCTGCAATTTTACAGTAATGGTAAAGTAACTGGAGATAAGAATTCGCATCCGGAAGTGTTCTGGTATTCTTCCTCGAGAAATATCAACTCCTGGGAGGACAACAACTACCCACCCTCATGGTACGGTATAGGCAGGACAAATCCAACACAGGAGCTGGTGAATGCCTTTCCCATGGCTACCGGAATACCCGTCAGGGATATAAAGATCAATTCCTCGGATCCTTATTCGAGCCGTGATCCAAGGCTTTCCCTTTATATTTTTTACAACGGAATGACTTTAATCAGGGGCGGGGATACTCTTACCATTGATGTCACAGAAGGCAGCCAGGATGCTCCGGGCAGTTCTGATCCGAACACTACCCTTACAGGCTACTACCTGAAGAAATTTATGAATCTGAATGTGAATGTGGATCCCGCTGTTAACTCGAATGGTCCACATTATTATGTATACGCTCGCTATACCGATGCCCTGCTGATGTTTGCTGAAGCAGCCAATGAGGCAGTGGGACCGGACGGTGACATTGGTGGGTATACAGCCCGCAATGTAATCAATGCCATTCGTGCCCGTGCGGGCATTTCAGCAACATTCTGGGTAGGCCTGCAGGACCAGGTAGGACTGGCAGAGCTTATTAAAAATGAGCGGAGATTGGAGATGTGCTTTGAAAATCAACGCTTCTGGGACCTGAGAAGGTGGGGAATGACTGATGTCATGGCTCAACCTGTTACCGGGGTCAAGATATCGGCAGGTGACCTGACCCCTACCTATGTGCCTGTTGAAAACCGGAATTACCAGGCATACCAGATTTACGGCCCCATTCCCTATGGAGAAACATTAAAATATGACCAGATCCAGAATGAAGGTTGGTAGAAATTCATAAAAGAAAAAGTAATGAAAAAGATATTAATCATATTATTTACAGGAATCCTGCTCGTTG
>CAYOUP010000348.1:0-3591 GCA_964407125.1 uncultured Hyphomicrobiaceae bacterium
TCGATCAACGTCTTCCATTGGCATCTCCCTGGTCCAGCTAAGCGAGCGGTCAGATCTTACAACACCGCTCATGAACAGCTTTGATCATACGCAATGCACAGACCGCCAGGCGAACGTTGCATCAAGCTGCTCGGCCGATCAGTGCCGCAACTAAGGGTGGTGGTCCTGCCGTGACGCCGAATGAACTTCCAAAGTATGACATACCGTGAACATGGGCAGCGTGTTTTTGCGGGTTCAAAAACGTATCGAGGAAGGAGGTACCTTTGGCTCCAATGATTTCATCGTCCTGAGCCAAGAACTCTCGCCATGGAGCAGCGAGCATCTGTCAACTTTCTCTCCGGCCTGAATACCCGATGGGAGAGGTGAGAACAGGTGGGTTGCGCATTAACGGGCGCTAAAACTCGACCTCGGCGTAAACGGGTGGCGGGGGCAGGCCCGGCAGGCGGTCGTTCAGGAGCGGGCGGAAACTGTCGCGCGCCTTCAGCGCCTGATACCAGGTCTTGACCTTTTCGAACTCATCCCACGGAACTTCGCCGAGATAATCGAGGACGGAAAGCTGCCCGGCCGCCGCCAGATCGGCAAAGCTGATCGCGTCGCCTGCCAGCCATTCGCGCCGTTCGAGAAGATGCGCCATATAGGTCAGGTGGTAGCGCAAATTCGCACGCCCCGCACGGATGATATCCGTATCAGGCGTTGACCGGCCCGTATCGGTGAACCGCTGAAACACGCGCTCATCGAGGAAATATCGTGTCGCTTCCTGATCCATCTTCACATGGAACCAGTCGACGAGGCGGCGGATTTCGGCCCGCTCGATCGACGAACCGGGAAAAAGCAGCTGGCGCGGCGGCGCTTCACCATTCACCTTGCCATGAGTCTCGTCGAGATATTCGGAAATCGCGTAATAGCCGGACAGAATGAAACCCTGCGGGCGCATCAGGACAGGCAGCGTGCCAGCAGGATTGATCATCAGGAAGTCCCGCCGCCAGGCCCAGGGCCGCTCCTCCTCCAACTCGACCACAAGCCCGCATTCGCCGATCGCCAGGCGGATCGAACGCGACATGGGGCAAAGCGAGTAGTGAATAAGCTGAAGCATATCCAAGGCTATTGTCCGAATGGTCTGGAGCGAGGGCATGTGTGTCATAGCCTGAGCTAACGACACAGATGTTTTCATTGCCTCTAACACTGAAGCCAAACTGAAATCGCGCTTAACCGATCGCTAACACCGCGCCAATATTCAGAGCTGTGAATTATGAGCCGATTCGAGCGGCAAAAATACGCCGCTTTGCCAATCTCAAACAGCGCGGACCGAGAATTCGCCTTTCGGACGGAAACGCACAAGATAATGCGGGACAATCGTCTCGACCGCCTGAGGAGCAATTCCGAGTTCCTTGAGCGTGCGTGCTTCACGGATTGCGTCTGCACTGACGACATTGTCGGTCTGAAGCAGACGGACCTGATCAACGGTGAGCGGCGCTCCGGGAATCATCTGCAGGAACGCGGCCTGAAGCTTGGCAATCCAGAACGGGATCGAAATAGTGCCGCGCTTGCGGTTGGTATATTCCCCGATCAGATCGAGAATTTCCTTGAAGGTGTAGACTGCGGGACCGCCCAGTTCGTAAGGCACACCGGCCCGCGCGCGCCCATCAAGCCCGGCGACCACGGCTTTGGCAACATCACCGACATAGACCGGCTGGAACCGCGTCTTGCCGCCACCGAACAGGGGCATGAGCGGTGTAAAGCGGGATAGGGATGCAAAACGGTTGAAGAACTCATCCTCTGTGCCGAAAACAATGGACGGCCGTAGGATCACGCTCTGGATGAAACGCTCGCGAACCAGCTCCTCGCCCCGCGCTTTGCTGCGGGCATAGGCAGAGCGGCTTTTCGGATCAGCCCCGATCGCCGAGACATGCACAAGGGCTCGCGCACCAGCCTCCTTCGCCGCTTTCGCGATAAGCCCTGCCCCTTCAGCCTGTATCGCCTCAAAGCTCTGCTTGCCCGAGGGCTGGAGAATGCCGACCAGATTGACGGCGGCATCAGCGCCTTCCATCGCGCGCCTGACCGAATCCTCATAGCGCAGATTGGCCTGCACGGGATGGATCTGGCCGACGCTGCCCTGCGTCTGCAAATGGATCGCGTAATTCGGCCTGCGAACGGCAACCCGGACACGACAGCCGGTTTTCGCCAGCGCCTGCACAACATAGCGCCCCAGAAATCCGGACCCGCCGAAGACTGTGACCAAAGCCGAGCTGTTGAGTGAAATCGACATACCTGTGCCGCCCCGATGTTCTGAATTAGTCTTTTTAGACTCGTTCCATAGCCGAATTACACCGGGAATGGCCCATTTGTGAAGCTTTTAGGCACTCGTTGCGGCATGAGGTCCTCTATATAGGCCCATGACCGGCTCTATTCCTCTGTCGCACCAATGCGTTTTTGAACCAGCACACCGGGCGCTGCGTCAAAAGGTAAGCGAGGACGCATCATTCCACGACCGAATATGACCGGGGAGGCCAAAATGCAGGAATTAACTTACGAAATACCTTTCGAACGCCTGCGCAAGCTGGGTCGAACCATGGGCCGGAGAGCTTTTCGAGGCATATGGATGCTCAGATGGGGCCTGCTTTTCGGTTATTTGCTTTGCCTGTTATTAATGAGCACTTACGCGGATGAACTGGAGAGAACACTTGAAGCAAGGGGCATTTACGGCGGCTATCTCATCGTCCTGATTGCCATATCCGGGATCTTTCTGTTCGCCATGATCCGGCTACGCAAGGTGCAGACGCGCGCGATCAAGGCAAGAGCCAATTTCGGCCTGTCCATCCGCCTGACGAAGAATGAGGGCGGAATACATATCGAAACGGACGAAATTGCCTATTACCTGAAATGGCGGGGCATCAATCAGATGCTGCTCGAACCAGACGGTGTCGTCCTCTCGCATGGAAATCTGTTCTTCCTCGTGCCGGACAACGCCTTTGCAAGCGAGGCTAATCGGAACGCCTTCATCCGCGATGTCTATGCGCATCTCGGGGACGCAGCGAGGGTGAAGAGTGAGCAGGAAGTCGGGGCAGTTTTGACGGGCACATTGTAGCAATGCCCTCACCCACCCACCCGCCTGCGGCGGGAACTCTCTCCCGAAGGCGAACGCTTGTCGTTCGCCGTAAAGGTTCGCAGACAGGGAAAGGGCGGTGCATTAGCGCCGGGTGAGGGTGAAAAAAATGCCAACTTGTCTCAGGATAGTGCCTTCAACCGATACAGAGCCTCCAACGCCTCGCGCGGGCTCATATTATCCGGGTCCAGTTCAGCAAGAGCGGTCGACAATTCGCCGCTTGTCTCCTCCGCATCATTCTCGTCTGCTTCTGGCTCCGACAGCGTCATCGCGGCGAAGAGCGGCAAATCCTCCAGCACCGCCGCATTCGGCTTGCCTTGCGTCTTCTCAAGACGTGCCAGCACCTGCCGGGCGCGGGCAATCACCGGCTTCGGCAGCCCGGCAAGCTTTGCCACCTGTATCCCGTAGGACCGGTCCGCCGCGCCGGGCACAACCTCATGCAGGAAAACGATATTGTCTTTCCATTCCTTCACCGACACCGTCACATT
>CAYOUP010000349.1:0-3586 GCA_964407125.1 uncultured Hyphomicrobiaceae bacterium
TCGGCTTCACTCTCGGCAACACCGCACTGATCGTCACCGGCGCGCTCGTCGGCTCGTCGGGCGCGATCCTGTCCTACATCATGTGCAAGGGCATGAACCGTTCGTTCATCTCCGTTATTCTTGGCGGCTTTGGCGGCGAAACGGCAGCAGCGAGCGGGGGCGGCGAACAGCGGCCTGTGAAGCAGGGCTCGGCGGACGATGCGGCGTTCATTCTGAAGAACTCCTCAAAGGTCATCATTGTGCCAGGCTATGGCATGGCGGTCGCCCAGGCGCAGCACGCGCTTCGCGATATGGCCGACAAGCTGAAGGAGGCTGGTGTCGACGTCAGCTATGCGATCCATCCCGTGGCGGGCCGCATGCCGGGCCATATGAATGTGTTGCTGGCCGAAGCCAATGTCCCCTATGACGAGGTGTTCGAGCTGGAGGACATCAATAACGCATTCAGCCAGGCCGATGTCGCTTTCGTCATCGGCGCTAATGATGTGACCAATCCGGCCGCCAAGGAAGATCCATCCTCACCGATCTATGGCATGCCCGTGCTGGAGGTCTGGAAGGCGGGCACGGTCATGTTCATCAAGCGCTCACTTTCGTCCGGCTATGCAGGGATCGACAATTCGCTGTTTTACCGCGATAACACGATGATGCTGTTCGGCGATGCGAAGAAGATGACTGAGGAAATCGTCAAAGCGGTCTGATGGGTAGCGAACTTCCAGGAGTGTAACTGTCATGCGGCGTTTTTTTACCGTGTTGTTTCTTGTCTCCGTCGTCGCAACCGGAGCCACTTATTACTGGCGAACCTATCAGCCTGAGGAAGCGGTTGTCGTGAGCGCGCCAGCGCCGCAGGCTGATGATAGTTCCGGCGCCTCGGCTGAAAAGCGCAGCTACAGCCGGCGCAGCCTCAGCCCGGACGCGTTTTCCACGCAAAGCCAGCCGAGCGTTATCAGAGAGCCGTCCGACAGGCAGGATCTCGCGATGATGATTTCGCTGGTGTCCTCCCTGGTCTCGGCGCTTGCCGCGATCTTCCAGACGTGGCTGACCGCGCGTTCCGTTCGCAGCCGCGTGTGAGCACGCGCCACAGCAGCATGCACCTTTGACGTTCGATAGGCCCCGCATCGCATGGCACTGGGCGGGGTTCGTTTTTCGCAGCCAACATTAATAATACTGGACTGACTTTTTCAGACCGAGATGCACCGCGCTCTGATCGACTTTTGTCAGCGCGATGCCAAGAACATTGGCATCGGCAAGATTGAGGCCGTAGGTTACGTCGGCAACCAGGTCCTGCGGCGTCCGTCCCCATTCCACGACAAGGAGCACCGCATCGAGCATGCTGCTCATCGTCAGTCCCTCCGCAACCGGCGTCAGCGGCGGCAGGTCGACAATGATGTAGTGATAGCTGTCCTTGAGCGTGTCAAGAAGCTCGCGCATCTGGTTGGAGTTCATCCAGGTATAGGAGTCCGGCGTATGCTCGTTGGGAACAACCGGCAGGATGTCGGGGCGATTGCCTTGCCCCTGAACGATACACTGGTTCAAATTCCGCGCCCCCCTGAGAACCTCGAACAGGCCCTGCTTGGCATTCGGCGCGAGCGTGCGGCTCGCCATCGATCGGTGTATATCGGCATCCACGATCAGCGTTTTATGAGATGACAGAACAAACGCCGCAGCAAGATTTGCACTGAGCGTACTCTTGCCTTCATCAGGCAGCGCCGATGTGATGCCCAGCGTCTGGATCCCATCCTGTCGGCCGGCTTTCACGATCGCCGTTTTCAGCGCGGTGACGGCTCCGGCGAATTGCGAAAAGGGCGTCTTTGTCACATGGTTGAAGAGAGCGTGGCGTTGCGCGAGACCATCTTTCGGCGTCAGCGCGGTCATGGTCCGGCGCAGCGAAAAGGCTGTCGTAACGCGGGGGATTCTTGCCAGGCAGTCGAGCCCGATCGCGTTGCGTATCTGCTTTGTCGAACGCACGCTGTTATCCATATTCTTGCGCACAAGCGCGATGGCTATGCCGATCAGCAGTCCTGCAAAGATGCCGAGGATCATGATCAGCTTGCTTCGCGGATGGCTCTTGTCAGTGGGAATTGCCGCAGGCGTTATGATGCGCGCATTCGAACCCTGAAACGATTGCTGTTCGACCGCGTTGGTCAAGGCCTGGAAATAACTTTGGTAGATCTGGCGATAGGCATCAACCGTCGCCTGAGCGACTTCTACCGTCTCCTGAGGCGTAGCTTTCGGATCGTTGTGCGACTGAGCGTATCCCCGGCCTGACCTCACATTCTGAAGATCGCGGGCTGCCTCATTAAGCTTGCTTCCAAGCGTATAGATCCGCGTTTCCAGCCATTCGCTGCTCTGCCGGGCGGCGCGCGTGCGCGCAATGATCTGTTCACGTTCGTAGGACTCGGCCATGGCGTTTGCCAGACGCGCCGCTTTCTCCGGGTTGGTTGCCGTAACCGAGAGATTGATGACATAGGAAAGGCCAAGCCGGCGCACATCGAGCGTATCGCGCAGTACCTCCACGGCTTGAAGCGCTCGCGTTTCTTCGTCGATATCCTCCAGGCCGGGCGACTTTTTCCCTTTTCCGAACAGCACCTTGATGCGGTCTATAAGCGAGACGGATATTCCGGCATATTCAGGATCGTTCTTAAGACTGAGCCCTTCGACCACGGCTCTCACGATCGTGTCGGAGGTCAACAGGGCGATCTGGCTTTCAATGGCCGCCGCATCGAGGGTCAACTCCGCGCGCCGGTCGTCGAGGATCTGGTTCCCCTTGGGATCAATCAGAATCTGTGTATAGGCGGTGTAAAGGGGGGTTGTGCTAGTGACATAGAACGCCGCCAGCATCGCGCAGGCAATCACGCTGCCGGCAATCGTGAAGCTATATCGCTGGACAAAGGCGGATATGTCGGAAAAACGGATATATTCAGGCTCGAATGCCGAATGCTCCAGCTCGCCCCGGGCGCGTGGTTTCGGTTTCGAAGGTCGATTGAGCATCTGAAATTCCCTGTCGCGCCAATGCGCTATATCAATAAAGCCTTTGAAGGCTGGCAAGATGGCCGGAACGGATCGCCTGGGGCCCCGCGATCTGAAGACCAACCGCGCTCGTAATCTTCAGTGCCCCGCTTGCCGGGTGAACAGAATTGGATGTTTTTCAGCAAATTCTCTTGAAGCTATGACCGCCTCAACGATATCCGACCGGCTCATCTCGCCGTTGATGAGCTTCGCCAGATAAGCTTTCCGCCCGCCCTGATCCGGCTGGCGGCCTAACAACCGGCGATAGACAAGCCGGACAAAATCATCGTCGCTCAGACGGGACGTTCCATAGTGCTTCGCTGCTTCATCCGAATTGAACAGTTCCGCCGTGACATCGGAAACCGGTTTGCCGGCCAGGACGTATCTCGTCCAGCTGTTCAGCCCACCAGAATCGGGACGGCGCTGGAGGGCGAGATCATAGCCATATTGGAGCTGGCTCTCGATCAGGGACGTCTTTGCGCCAGCCGCCTGCCGGCCGCACTCATTCCAATCAAGCTGCGCGTCCTGAAGAAGTCTGTCACGAACCGTGCAAAAGGCAGGTTTTTTCCCCGAAATGGCCCAG
>CAYOUP010000350.1:0-3557 GCA_964407125.1 uncultured Hyphomicrobiaceae bacterium
AGGAAGACATGATCTATCAGGGCATGCTCGCCCTCGCCGCGATGAAGACCGGCAGCCCGGTCCGTCTGGTCTTTACGCGCGAAGAGTCGATCATCTCGACGGCCAAGCGTCACCCCGCGCGGATCGACTACCGCATGGGGCTGAAGAATGACGGCACGATCACGGCTGTCTCCTTCCGCATGATTTCCGATGGCGGCGCTTACGGCATGTCCACGGAAGGCGTCATGCGCAAGGCTGCGATCCTGTCCTGCGGTCCTTACGATATTCCGACCGTCCAGATCGACACGATCGGCGTCTATACCAACAACACGCCTTCCGGCGCATTCCGCACCTTCGGCGCGATGCAGGCGCAATTCGCGACCGAATCCCATCTCGATCTGTGCGCGGGCAAGCTCGGCTTCGATCCGTTCGAGATTCGCCGCAAGAACATGATGCGGGACGGCGCGGTTACCCATACGAAGCAGAAACTCGGCTCTGTTTCGATTGGCCGCGTTCTGGAAGCCGCGCAAAAGGCCAGCGAATGGCAGTCCGGCGCGCCTATCGCCAGAGGGCCGCAGCGCACCGACCTTGGCGGCAACGGCACTCGTCCGCCCTGCACTCTCGGCGCACGCTTCAAGCAGCCTGCGAGAAATTTCGGCGGCCGCAAGGTTCGTGGACGCGGCGTCGCCGCAAGCTGGTACGGCATCGCGCGCACGGCCACGATTGACCGCGCTGGCGCATGGGCCGAACTGGATGATGGCGGTACTGCGAAGATCGTCACAGGTGTTACCGAAATCGGTGAGGGTATTCTGACCTTACTGGCACAAGTCGCCGCAGAGGAGCTTGGCGTTCGTCCCGAAGACGTGACGATCGGCGACAACGACACGGCCCGTTCGCCCGAAGCGGCTCACGCTGGTGCGACACGCCAGACCTATATGATCGGCAACTCGGTTGCGCTTGCCTGCCGTGATGCGCGCACCAGGCTGGTAGCAGAACTCGCGGAGCATTGGGGTGTGGAAGCTGACACGATCAAGGCCTTCAATGGCGAGATCTGGTCCGAAGGCTCGAACCATCGTATCTCGATGGAAGAAGCCGTAGACATCTGCAAAAAGCGCGGCGTCGTTCCGGTCGGTTCCGGTTCGTTCACCGCGCATGGCACCGGCCTTGACCCTGTCGATGGCTCGGGCAGCCCATGGCAGGCTTATGTGTTCGGCTGTCAGGTGGCCGAGGTCGAGGTCGATACGGTGACCGGCGAAGTGCAGGTGCTGGGCGTGTGGGCGGCACACGATGTTGGACGCGCGATCAACCCGCGCGGCGTCGAAGGCCAGATCGAAGGCGGCATCGTGCAAGGGCTTGGCCAAGCGCTGATGGAGGACTATCAACTCGAAAAGGGCCATACCAAGACGCATGGTTTCGCGAAATACATCCTCCCGACATCGCTCGACATTCCTCAGATCACGTCGATCATCATCGAGGACCGCGATCCGCTGAGCCCGCTGGGTGCAAAAGGAATCGGCGAACCGGCGCTCGTACCGACCGCCCCGGCGATCATGAACGCGATCTACGATGCGGTCGGCGTCAGGATCACATCGCTCCCGGCTTCCCCGGAAAAGGTCATCGCGGCGCTAAATGCAAAACGCGAGCTTGAAGATAGCCAGCGCATCGCTGCAGAATAAGAACAAAACGGACGTCGCGGCCGGCATCCCCTGCCAGACATCCGCTAAACCAGCTAAATTACAGATAAGGGGGATGACATGCCGGAGGAACGGCACGAAACCGAATTGAGCAAGGTCATGCGCAGCCGTGCACGGATCATCCGTGAGGCTGGCGGTCTTGATCAGGCCGTGAAAAGCGGCGCAATCGATACCATCATTCGCGTCAGCCTTTCGGAAGCGCTTCTGCTAGGCCTTCTGAAACAGGGCGTGCGCAAATATTTCGCCATCTTCGGCCACGGCTCGACGGATCTCGGCGAGGCGCTTCGCGTCTATGAAGAGGAAGGCGTCACGCGGACCATCAACTGCCGCCACGAGGTCGAAATGGCTCATGCTGGCACGGCGCTCGCCTGGCAATATGGTGAGACCTGCGCGGTCGTCACATCCATCGGCCCAGGCGCGCTTCAGGCGATGGCCGGTTCGCTCGCAGCAGCCTCCAACGGCGTCGGTGTCTATCACATTTACGGCGATGAGACGACACAGGGCGAAGGCTACAACATGCAGCAGATCCCGAAGGAGCAGCAGCACCTATTCGGGACTATCACCGCCGCGATGGGGCAGTCCTATGTGCTCCACACGCCCGGCGCGCTGCGCGACTGCATGAGGCGCGGAACGGCGTGCGTGCATCATCCCTACAAGGCTGGTCCGTTCTACCTGCTGTTGCCGCTGAATACGCAGCCACAGATTATAGAGGTCAATCTGGCGACCTTACCTGGCCGTTTCAGCACGCCGAAGGTCGCTCCGGTTACTGATGAAAGCTACAGTGAAGCCGTCCAGCGCATTGCGGCGGCAAGACAACCCGTCATCAAGGCCGGCGGCGGCACGCGCGGCCATGACGAGATCATCCGCAAGCTGGCCGAACGAATCGGTGCGGCTGTCGTGTTGTCGCCCGGCTCGACCGGCGTTCTGCCCGACAACCATCCGCAGAACATGCATGTCGGAGGCTCAAAAGGTTCGATCTCCGGCAATTATGCGATGGAGAACGCCGATCTGCTGATCGCGATCGGTACGCGCGCAGTCTGTCAGGCGGATTGCTCCGGTGTCGGTTATCCGAAGGCCGAGGCCGTCATCAACATCAATGGCGATCTGAACGACCTGATGCATTATGCGAACACGGTCGGTCTGCCGGGCGATATTACCGCGGTGACAGCGAAGCTGCTGGATGAGATCGCCAAGTCCAACATGGTTGACCCGGCGGCCAAGAGTGCATGGTTGTCTGCCTGCGCCGAGCAGAAAGCCACATGGACGAATTTCAAGGCTGAACGTTTCGCGGCTGCGCCCTTGCAGGATACGGCATGGGGCACACCCGTTTTGACTCAGCCCGCCGCAATCAAGCTCGTCGCCGACTATGCCAAGGCCCGCAACGCAGCGAAGTTTTTCGACGCGGGCGACGTGCAGGCCAATGGCTTCCAGATCGTCGAGGACGACCGCACGGGTGACACCTACACGGAAAGCGGCGCGTCCTATATGGGCTTTGCCGTCTCCGCGCTACTGGCGTCTGCCGCCGCCGACAATCCGCGCTATGGCGTGGCCTTCACTGGCGACGGCTCATTCATGATGAGCCCGCAGATCCTGATTGATGGCGTCGAGCACGGTGTCAAAGGCATGATCGTGCTGTTCGACAATCGCAGAATGGCAGCGATTACGGGATTGCAGGATGCTCAGTACGGGAATGAATTTCGCACGAATGACGGTGTCCCGGTCGATTATGTGCAACTCGCATCCGCAGTTCAGGGCGTGAAGGCGGTGTTCGGAGGCCATGATGCCGACAGCTTACGCACGGCGCTGGACGAAGCCGGTTCCTATGATGGCCTGTCGCTCGTACATGTCCCTATCTAAGCTGGCAGCGACCCGATCGGCGGAATG
>CAYOUP010000351.1:0-3536 GCA_964407125.1 uncultured Hyphomicrobiaceae bacterium
GCCGGCACTTCGCCTTGATCTCGAGGATCGTGATCGTCCCGCTGTCGTCCATCCAGACGTTCGCGTTCGACAGGCGGTTGGCGGCAGACTGGATCTTCTTGTAGGCCTCGGCGTTGCCGTAGCCCTTGCGGAAGTTCGTGAAGTTGACGCGCGCCTCGGAGGCGAGCAGCCGCAGGATCAGTGAGCGTTTCGTCATCTCGAGCGAGAAGACCGCGACCTTCTTGCCGTGGTCGAGGGCGGCATTGCGCGCCAGGTTCAGCGCGAGGGCGGTCTTCCCCATGCTGGGCCGAGCGGCGATGATGATCAGCTCCCCCGGCTGGAGCCCGCCGGTGTCGGCGTCGAGGTCCCGGAATCCGGAAGGGACGCCCGTGAGCTGACCGCTGCTGCGCATCAGCATGTCCACGTGGTCCATCGCGTCGTGGAGGCCGCTGTCGAGGGCGGTGAAGGTGGTGCGCGCCTCGGCCTGGCCGAGCTCGAAGATCCTCGACTCGGCCATGTCGAGCAGCTGCTCAGCGCGCTCGACCTGCTCGAAGCTCGCCTCGGTGATCTCCCCGGCGACCCGGATCAGGTTCCTCTTGATCGACTTGTCGCGCACGATGCGCGCGTGGTGCACGACGTTGGCGGCGGTCGCCTCGTAGTCGGCGATCTCGGCCAGGAACACCAGGCCGCCGGCGCGGTCGAGCAGCTTCCGCGAGGTGAGGTAGTCGGCGAGCGTGTGCAGGTCGACGGGCTCGTTCTCGTCCTGGAGCGCGAGCATCGCCTTGTAGATCTGCTGGTGCGACGGGTGGTAGAAGTCGTCCGGGCCGATCTCGTTGAGCACCGTGTGGATCGCGACGTTGTCGATCAGCAGCGCGGAGAGCACGGCCTTCTCGGCCTCGAGGTCGTGGGGCGGCACGCGGCCGGTCGCGAAGCCACTGTCCGCGCTGCGACCGCTCCGCGTTCCCACGGTGGAGCCGGCGTCGGCTCCGACTCCCGACTCGAGCGAACTGCCTGCGTTACCGGGAACGCCCTTCGACCGCGCCACCGCAACCCCCCTGTCCGGTGCGAGCGGAACGCGATCTTATCAGAGTCTCACTCGGTCGCGACGGGTTCGTCCGCGGTGGCCTCGATTTCCTCGGCTTCGTCGTCCTCGAAGCGTCGTCGTCGGCGGCCGCGCTCTTCCTCGCGGGTCTCTTCCTCGATCTCGTCCTCGGGGGAGGGACCGCCCTCGGTGACCACGGTGACGGTGACCTGCGCGACCAGCTCGCGAAGCAGGCGCACCGGTACCGCGTGCTGCCCCACTTCCTTGATCGGCTCGCGCAGCTCGATGCGACGGCGGTCGACGGTCAACCCCGCGGCCTCGATGCGCTCGGCGATCTGTGCGGTCGTCACCGAGCCGAACAGCTTCCCGGACTCGCCCGCTCGTGCGCCGATCTCGATCGACAGCGCCTCGAGCTGCTTCTTCACCGCCTGGAGATCCTGGAGCTCGCGCGCCGCCTTCTCTTCCGCGATCCGGCGCTTGTGCTCGAGCTCCTTCACTCGCCCCTCGGTGGCGAGCATCGCCTTGCCCTGGGGGAGCAGATAGTTGCGGGCGAACCCCGGCTTCACGCTCACCAGGTCGCCGGCCTGGCCGAGGCTGTGGATCGACTCCACGAGGATCAGCTTCACGTTCGCCATCGGCCGCTACTCCTCGTCCTCGTCTTCGTCCTCTCCCTCCCGGTCGTCATCGCTGGGGGTGTCGTCCTGCGACGCCTCCTCGGCGGCCCGCGCAGCCTCTTCGGCCTCGCGCTCCGCCTTCTCCGCCGCGCGCTTGATGCGCTCCTCCTCGAGCTTCACGGCCTCGGAGCGGCGCCCGTCGAGGTCCTCCACCGTGTCGTCCGCCAGGACGGTGAGGAAGCGCAGGACCGAGTCGTCCAGGCGCGCCGAGCGCTCGATCTCGGGCACGACCTTCCCGTCGGACAGGAAGTGCAGAACCTGGTAGTGGCCCTTCTGGAAGTTGCGGATCTCGTAGGCGAGGCGTCGCCGGCCCCAGTCCTCGTAGAAGAGCTTCTCCGCACCGTGCTCCGAGAGGATGGCCTCGAAGCGCTGGGAGATCGCCTGAACGCCCTCGTCGGAGATCTCCGGCTGGACGACGAACGTGAACTCGTACTCGCGCACGAACCCTCCTGGACGGCACCGGGAGTTCTCCCGAGCGCCGGGCCCCGATTGCCGACCGCAGCGGCGCGGGCCGAGGAAACGACGAGGCCGGCCCACCACGGGCCGACCAGGGGCGGAACCGTTAGCAGAGCTACCGGGAGGCGTCGACCAGCGTCTGGTGCACCCGGGGGTCGTCGGTGAGCTCGGGGTGGAACGTGGTGGCCCAGACGTTCCCCTGACGCACGGCGACCGGCCAGCCGTCCTGACGGGCCAGCACCTCGACCGCATCGCCCGGTCGGCGCAGGCGGGGGGCGCGGATGAAGACGCAGCGCATCCCCGCCCAGGGGCCGGCCTCGGCGGGGGCGGCAAAGGAGTCCACCTGGGTGCCGTAGGCGTTGCGCACCGCCACGACGTCGATCAGGGCCAGGCTGCGCACGGGGTGGTTCTCCACCTCGCGCGCCAGCAGGATCGCCCCGGCGCAGGTGCCGAGCACCGGCCGACCCGACTGGGCGAAGGCCTCGAGCGGGTCGTAGAGGGCGAGCCGTTCGAGGCCCTTGGCGATCGTGGTGCTCTCGCCCCCGGGCAGGATCAGCGCGTCGATCTCCCCCAGCGTCTTCGCTCCGCGCACGGCCACCGCCTCCCCCCCGACCCGGGAGACGGCGCGGGCGTGGGCGCCCACGTCGCCCTGGATCGCCAGGATGCCCACGCGCGGCTTCACGGGTGAGCTACCAGCCCCGGTTGGCGAGGCGCTCGTGCTCGGCGAGCGTCTCCATCTCGATGCCCGGCATGGCCGCGGCGAGTCCGCGGCTGGCCGCGAGGACCTCCTCCGGGTCCTCCCAGTGCGTGGTGGCGCGCACCACCGCACGGGCGCGCGCCGAGGGGTCCTGGCTCTTGAAGATCCCCGAGCCCACGAACACCGCCTCGGCGCCGAGCGCCATGCACAGGGCCGCATCGGCGGGAGTGGCGATCCCTCCGGCCGCGAAGTTGGGCACCGGCAGGCGCCCCTCCCGGGCGACGAACTCCACCAGCTCGCGAGGCGCCTGGAGCTCCTTGGCACGCGTCGCCACCTCCTCGGGGCGGAGTGCCGAGAGCGCCCGGATCTCACCGGTGACGGCGCGCAGATGACGCACCGCCTCGACGATGTTCCCGCTGCCGGCCTCGCCCTTGGTGCGGATCATCGCGGCGCCCTCGCCGATCCGGCGCAGCGCCTCGCCGAGGTTGCGCGCGCCGCACACGAAGGGCGAGCGGAAGTCGTGCTTCGCCACGTGGTGCTCCTCGTCGGCCGGGGTCAGCACCTCGCTCTCGTCGATGAAGTCCACGCCGAGCGACTCGAGCACGCGCGCCTCCAGGAAGTGGCCGATCCGCACCTTCGCCATCACCGGGATCGACACGGTGCGCTGGATGCCCTCGATCACCTCGAT
>CAYOUP010000352.1:0-3522 GCA_964407125.1 uncultured Hyphomicrobiaceae bacterium
CGAATAGCGGCGAATTCGCCCGATTTGCTTCGCGTCGCCGCTTCGCCGATCGCGCGCGCGGCCAGCCAGCCGTGAAAATCGAGCGGTTCCATGGCTCGTCCGGTAAGCTCGAAAAACCGGTTCTGCATCTGCGTCGCGCCCCATTGCTCATGCGCCGGATGCCAGCTCATTGCAACCGCGCCGGACGTTCCCGCGACCGGACGCGGCGACCAGCTACGATAGGGCACATAGGGTCCGAAAATCTCGCTCTCATCCGCGACGATGATGACGTCATATTCGGCTGAGATCTGCGTGAACGCGGCCAACTGCTTCTGCACCTGCGCGTAACCGGTGTCGGTTCGTGTCGCCGTGCTCGCCTCGGCATACAGCTTC
The DNA here is from genome assembly GCA_964407125.1 of uncultured Hyphomicrobiaceae bacterium. GTDB lineage: Bacteria > Pseudomonadota > Alphaproteobacteria > Rhizobiales > Rhodomicrobiaceae > JAHQVI01. The sequence goes on from CAYOUP010000352.1 coordinate 373, forward strand.
TCCTCTACGATGCGCGCGCCGAATTTCTTTGCCGAGTTGCGGATGGAGTCGGCGTAAGCCTTGTCGTTCAGGTTCACTCCGGAGATCAGGAACCAGCGCGTCCATTTCTTCAGCACGAGAAATTGCGCAAGCGCGTCCGTCAGCATCGCTCGGCTCGGCGTAATGTGAAGAATATTCGCGCGGCAATCCTCCTGCCGAAGGCTGGTTTCCAGTGCGTCCAGATTGAAAATCAGAACCGGCTTGTCGCGCGCAGCATCGGACAGCGCAAGTAACGTTCCGGCATTCGCGGAGACAAGAACGAGGCTAATGCCATCATGCACGATCCGGTCGATCAAAGCTGCGGCGTCGCCTGATTCCGGCAAATTGTAGCGCTTGAGCGAGAACTGCTGGTTGGTGAAGCGGCCGGTCGTATTGTTATCCTTGACCGCCAGTTCCGCGCCGCGTAACCCGGCATCTTCGGGCACGATATTCAGGCGGGAAATCGGCAGCGGACGGTTCCGCTCGGCTTTGACGAAGGCTATGGGGATCTGCGCCGCATCTGGCTGTGAGGTCTGAGCCGCCGTGCGGTTTCCCGGCAAGGCAGCAACAGAAACAAGAAAGAGCGCACAAATAAAAACGCTGCTCAAACGCCAGCGGTCAACCAACCATTTCCTCCTAAAATTTTCTTTATTTATCGCTTCCTAAAACGGTGCGGTGACAATGCGTGGTAAATCATGCATTCTGCATCGCGCATACGTTCTTTGAGCGAAGTTATGTGTATTTAATATTTAAGTTAACTGCGAAAATGATGCTGCGCTATCCAAAACCATTTCCTTTTTGTCACAAGACTATTGCTCTGGCCATCACCTGAGCGGCGATACAATTTTGGAAGCATCGATCATGCTGATGATCGTCTCGAAAAGGGGTATTTGGATGACGCAGGCCGTATGCGTTCTCTCGGCTGTTTTCCTTTTCGTCGCAGGCATGGCGAACGGAGCAGCCCGCGCTGCGGACGAAGCTGAAAAGGCCGCGCCGGTCAGTGTCGCTGTCCTCAATTTCGAGTTGGTGGACTCAAGCCTTGAAGGCGCAATGCGTGGCGTGGACGAGGCGGAAACCAAACGCCTTGTTCTGATCAGCGAGTTGCTGCGGGATTTGCTCGCGAAATCGGGTCGGTACAAGATCGTGGATCTTACGCCAGCCAAGGAAAAAATTGCCGATGCCGGGTTGATCCATGGCTGCAATGGCTGCGAGATCGCCATCGCCCACTCACTCGGCGCGGACCGCGTCATCACCGGAATCGTACAGAAAGTCAGTACACTGATACTGGGTATTCATATGATTGAGCGCGATGTCGCGACACGCAAGCCGCTGCGCGTGGCGACTGCGCAGATCCGCGGCAATACCGACAAATCCTGGTCACGCGGCATCCGATGGCTGGTGCGCAACAGATTGCTCGCCGAACGGTAGGATGCGGGCGGAAGCGAGGAAAAGACGATGGCGCGACACGGAATTTCGACATTTTTCTTTCGACTCCTCGGAGCCATGGCTTTGCTCGGCAGCATGTGCGCGGCCCAGGCGCAAACGCGGGCGCTCAAGGCCGCGGTTTTGAAATTCGGGACGGTGAACTGGGAGCTGAACACCATCGTTCATCACAAGCTCGATGCGAAACATGGTTTCAGTCTTGAGGTACAGGGCGTTGCCGGTGAGGCAGCGGGCAAGATCGCTTTTCAGGGCGGGACGGCGGATATGATTGTGACGGACTGGATCTGGGTCGCGCGCCAGCGTGCAGCCGGGAAGGACTTTGTATTCATTCCCTACTCCAAAGCAGTGGGCGGGCTTATGGTGCCCGCAAACTCTCCGGCAAAATCCCTTGCTGATTTGAAAGGCGGCAAGATCGGTGTCGCGGGCGGTCCGCTCGACAAGAGCTGGCTGCTGTTGCAGGCCCTGGCGAAAAAACGCCACGGCTTCGATCTGGCGCGGGAGGCCGAGCCGGTCTTCGGCGCGCCGCCGCTGATCTTCAAACAGGCGCTGAAGGGCGAGATAGCGGGCGCCATCAATTTCTGGCATTTCATGGCCAAGATGGAAGCTGCGGGCATGCGCCGTCTCATTTCCGTGGCAGAAGCGGCGACCGCGCTCGGGCTCGATCCGGAAACGCCGCTGCTCGGCTATGTCGTGAAGGGTGAATTGGTGCGAGAAAAGCCCGAGCTTGTCACCGGTTTTGCAGCGGCATCGCGGGATGCGAAACAGCTTCTTGCAAACGATGATGCGGAATGGGACCGGCTGCGCCCGGTCATGAATGCCGCCGATGACGCGGAATTTAACGCGCTGAAAGCCGGGTTCCGCGCGGGCATTCCGTCTCCCGTTCCGATCGATGAAAAGGCCGCTGCCCGCCTTCTCGCCGTTATGGCCGAACTGGGCGGCAAAGATCTCGTCGGCGACGCGACCACACTACCGGATGGCGTTTTCTACCAGGCGGGCCATTGACATGGGGCAGCGCGCAACCGCGCTCATCTCCCTTGCCGGGCTCATACTGATCTGGTGGCTGGGTGCTCTTCTTCTTCAGGACCCGGATGTGTTGCCTGCCCCGCTGAAGGTTGCAGGTCTGATAGGACGGGAGGCGGCATCCGGCGATCTTGCCTATCATCTGACCGCCACGCTCGCCCGCGTCATTGCGGCATTCATTCTCGCCATGGGCATCGGCATGGCGCTGGGACTGGTCATGGGCCGCAACCGTGTTGCCGACCGCTGGCTCGATCCCTGGCTGATTGTCTTTCTCAATCTTCCGGCGCTCGTCGCCATTGTGCTCTGCTATCTGTGGATCGGTTTGACCGAAGCAGCGGCGATTACGGCCGTTGCCATCAACAAGATCCCGATGGTCGCGACGATGATGCGGGAGGGCGCAAGGGCGCTCGACCCCGAACTCGATGCTATGGCGAAGATCTATCGCATGGGCCGCTGGGCGCGTTTCCGGCATGTGCATCTGCCCCAGCTTGCTCCGCACAGCGCCGCTGCGGCCCGCGCCGGTGTCGCACTGATCTGGAAAATTGTGCTTGTCGTTGAATTTCTGGGCCGCTCGAACGGTATCGGCTTTCAGATCCATCTCTATTTTCAGCTCTTCGATGTCGGCATGGTGCTCGCCTATGCGCTGTCCTTCATCGTCGTCATGCTGGC
>CAYOUP010000353.1:0-3517 GCA_964407125.1 uncultured Hyphomicrobiaceae bacterium
AGCTCGCCCGTCTGACGATCTCGCCGAGATCGGCGGTGACGAGTGTACTGTCACGGACGACTGCCTTTCCATCGACGAACAGATCGCGCGGCGTGAACGGACCGCAGAAAATAAGGGCTGCGACCGGGTCCCACGCTCCAGCGCTTTCGATCGTGGTCATGTCCCAGATGGCGAAATCGGCGCGTTTGCCGGGCGCGAGAACGCCGCATTCTGGACGCCCAAGAACCTCCGCACCAACGCGCGTCGCGATTTCCAGCGCTTCCCGCGCGCTCATCGCGTCCGCGCCATTCTTGACGCGCTGCATCAGCATGGCCTGACGCGCCTCGTTCAAGAGGTGGCCGGAATCATTGGAGGCGGAGCCATCGACGCCAAGGCCAACCTTCACCGCTGCATCCCGCCATTCGCGAACCGGCGCAATGCCGGAGCCGAGGCGGCAATTCGAGCACGGGCAATGGGCAATCCCGGTCCGCGTATGCGCGAACAGGTCGATCTCTTCGCCGTTCAGCTTGACACAATGCGCGTGCCAGACATCATCGCCGACCCAGCCCAGTTCCTCGGCATATTGGCCTGGCCGGCAACCGAAATTCTCCAGCGAATAGGCGATATCCTCGTCATTCTCGGCGAGATGGGTATGCATCATCACGCCCTTGTCGCGCGCCAGAAGTGCCGTTTCCCGCATCAGATCGCGGCTGACCGAGAAGGGCGAGCAGGGCGCCAGGCCGACGCGGATCATCGCGCCTTCCGAAGAATCGTGATGTGCATCTACGACGCGGATGCAGTCTTCGAGGATCACATTTTCATCCTCGGTCAGACTATCCGGCGGCAAACCGCCCTTGCTTTCGCCGATGCTCATCGAGCCGCGCGTGGCATGGAAGCGTATGCCGATGGTCCTGGCGCCCTCGATTTCGTCCTCAAGCCGCGCGCCGTTAGGAAACAGGTAAAGATGGTCGGAACTCATCGTGCAACCGGACAGCGCCAGTTCGGCCAGCCCGATCTGCGCGGCGGTGAAGACGTGCTCCGGCCCCATGCGCGACCAGATAGGGTAAAGAGACTGTAACCAGCCGAACAGCAGCGCATCCTGTCCGGCTGGCACCGCGCGCGTCAGCGTCTGCACCAGATGATGATGGGTGTTGACGAGGCCGGGCGTGACCACGCAGCCCTCAGCATCGACCACCATATCGGCCTGATGCTGGAGCCCCAAGCCGATTTCGCTGACAACGCCGTCCGTCACGAAAAGATCGCAGTGAGACATCTCACGACGCTGATCGTCCATCGTAACCAGCACATCGGCGTTTTTAATCAGCAGCGTCGGCATGGCGCAGGCGTCCAGATTCTGTCACATTCAGTAAGCCAGCCATTTGCCTTTACGGCAAGCCCGCTCTGCCTCGCTTTCCTATTCTATTTCACTCTTGCAAATGTGGGACCAGGTTCGACGCGGCAGGCGGCATGACCATATCAGCCGCGAATGTCATGCAGTTGAGCAGCAATGCGCAAAATTTGTGCAAGCGCCGCGCTGCTTATGATCCGGCAAGCTATGGAAGCATGTCCTGGAGGCGCAGGCGTGCAATTCGCTCGACCTGGCGGCAAGCGGTTTCGAATTCGGTCTCCTTGTCATTATGGAGACGCGCCTGGAAATGTTGCAGGATCTGATCCGTCGTCAATCCCTTGACAGCCAGGATGAAGGGGAAACCGAAGCGGGCCGTATAGTCAGTGTTGAACTCGGTGAAGCGGGCGCGCTCGTCTTCGGTGAGCGCATTAAGACCGGCGGACGCCTGTTCTCTCGCCGATTCGGCCGTGAGCTGCCTTGCTGCGGCGAGTTTTCCTGCAAGATCGGGGTGCGCTTTCAGCACGCCCAGCCGTTCCTCGTCGCTCGCACGCCGGAAAATCCGGCAAAAGGCGCTGTGAAGACCGATGGCGGTATCATGGGCCGGTCCCAACTCGAGCGACCAGGCGCGTTCCACGATCCACGGCGAATATTCGAAGACGCCGCCGAAATGTCTGACGAATTCCTCCTTCGACATTTCGGAAGGCAACAGGCCGCGTTCGGGCGCAGGATGCCGCTCTTGCCAATGTCTGGCAATGTCGATCCGCCGCGGCAGCCAGACATTATAGTGGCTCTGAATATAGTCGATGAAGCGGGCGACCGCCGCCGCGCGCCCAGGCCGTCCGGCAAGGCGACAATGCAAGCCGACTGTCATCATGCGCGGCGTACCGGCCAGCCCCTCCGCGTAAAGAATGTCGAAGCTGTCCTTGAGATAAGTGTAGAACTGTCCGCCGGAATTGAAGCCCTGAGACGTGGCGAAACGCATGTCGTTGGCGTCGAGCGTATAGGGAATGACGAGCTGCGGCTTGCCCTGATGCCAATGCCAGTAGGGCAGGTCGTCGGCATAGCTGTCGGACACATACTCGAAGCCGCCTTCTTCCGAGGCAAGAGCAACGGTGTTCATCGAACAGCGGCCTGTATACCAGCCGAGCGGCCGTGATCCGGTAACTTCGGTGTGGATGCGGATCGCTTCCAGCATATCGGCGCGTTCGGCTTCCGGCGTATGATCCTTGTACTCGATCCACTTCAGCCCGTGGGACGCAATTTCCCAATTCGCATCGAGCATTCCCTGCACCTGCTCGGGCGAGCGCTCCAGCGCGGTCGCCACGCCATAAACCGTGACCGGCACGCCGCGATAGGTGAATATCCGGTGAAGCCGCCAGAAACCGGCCCTTGCGCCATATTCGTAAATCGACTCCATGTTCCAGTGCCGCTGTCCCGGCCAGGGCGCCGCACCGACGATCTCCGACAGGAACGCTTCCGACGCCTCATCGCCATGCAGGATGCAATTCTCGCCGCCTTCCTCATAGTTCAGCACGAATTGAACGGCGATAACGGCATCATCGGGCCAGTCGGCAACGGGCGGCTTGTAGCCGTAGCCTTGCATGTCACGTGGATACCGCATCGGATCGCTCACGAAGTTGTTGGCATTAGTTTGTGCATTAGCATGATTATCATAGCGATTGGTGGTCAAGTATGATCGTTTGATGTGAAAAGTCTTTCAGGAGGCGGACATGGAACCCGGCGGATATGTCACGACGCATGTGCTGGATACGGCTCTCGGCAAACCGGCGGCGGGACTGAAGATCGACGTGTATCGCGTGGAAGGGGATGTCAGGCGGCTGATCGGCAGTTTTACGACGAATGCGGACGGGCGCACCGACAGACCCGTGATCGCGGGCGGCGATATGGACGTGGCGTCCTATGAGCTGGTGTTCCACGCGGGCGCGTATCTGGACCGCACGCAGGGCCAGTCGGGCGAACTGCGCTTTCTGGACATCGTCCCGATCCGCTTCGGTGTCAGCGATGCCGCCCGGCATTACCATGTGCCGCTACTGCTGTCGCCCTTCGGCTATTCGACCTATCGCGGGAGCTGAACGATGCGCCCGGCGTTCGCTCTTCTGCCAGCACCAAGGAGTATCTCTGCGAAACGCTGTTCACCCTCACCCGGCGCTATCGCGCCGCCCTCTCCCG
>CAYOUP010000354.1:0-3472 GCA_964407125.1 uncultured Hyphomicrobiaceae bacterium
TTGGAATTATCTCAAGGACGCCGGTTATGTAGCTGATTAATCGCCCGGCGCTCTAGGCAGGCACTGGCACGCTTGCGTTCCTAGTTACGGCCTCGTCACCATCCAACAGGCCGTCGCGCAAACTGAAGATGTGATCAAAGCGGTCGAAGATCTTCTCGTCATGGGTAACGGCGATGATCGCAGCATCCTGCTCGACGGCGACCTTGCGAAGCAGGTCCATAACGATGCCGGCGCGCTTGGAGTCGAGGGCCGCCGTCGGTTCGTCGGCGAGAATGATCCGGGGTCGATTGGCGAGCGCGCGGGCAATGGCCACGCGCTGCGCCTCGCCGCCGGAGAGTTTAGACGGCATGGCGCTCTTACGGTGACCGACCTCCAGATAATCGAGCAATTCGACCGCGCGCTGCCGGGCAGAACCGGCATCCGCCCCAGCCAGTTGCAAAACCAGAGCAACATTGTCGGTGGCATCGAGGAATGGGATCAGGTTATGGAACTGGAAGATGAAGCAGATCTTGTCGAGCCGCAACGCTCGAAGATTCGAACGCAGCCAGCGGCCATCCTTGATGACAAGCTCACCGTCGAGCTCCATCGATCCCGAGGACGGGTCGAGAATGCAGCCGATCACGTTCAGTAGCGTCGTCTTACCGGAGCCAGATGGTCCGAGTAGCGCAACGACCTGTCCCGGATAGACGTCGAGCGAGACATTCCGAAGGGCATCGACACGCGTTTCGCCCTCACCGAAATGTTTGGAGATGCCGACGAGGCGAATAAGCGGTTGGTCAGAGCCTGCCGTCACTATCTCATCCTCCCAGCGCCGTCGACGGGTCGACCTTGAGTGCAGCCCGCACGCCGAGGCCACTCGACACGAGACAGACCGCGAACACGATCAACCCGAGCACCATCACGTTATCGGGTTCCAGCACAACGCGGCGTGGGAAGTAATCCTTGATATTGACGATGAGAGTCGCCCCAATAGCAAAGCCGATGAAGCCCAGTGCCAGTGCCTGCTGCACGATCATGCCAATGATGGTGCGGTCCGGCGCCCCGATCAGCTTCAGTGTGGCGATCTGCTTCAGCTTCTCCATCGTCATCGTATAGATGATGAGCGCGATGATGACGGCAGAGACGACCAGCAGCAGTGAGGTGAACAGTCCGATCTGGCGCCGGGCGCGGTCGACGAGCGAACGGGTGAGGATCAACTCCTGCGCTTCTTGTGTGATGGCCGCCAGATGTTTCCATTGCCGAACCGTGTCGGCTACGGCGTCCGGCGAGGCATTCGGCTGCAAACGCGCCACGACGGCATTGACGGTGTCGCGGCTCGCGCCGCCATCTCCACGTGCGAGCTGAACACGAGCAGCGGGCGGTGCCAGATCGAACTGCAGCTTCTGCGCATCGGGCAGCGTGATATAGACGGCTGGATCACCGCCCGAATTGACCTGGTGTTGCGTCAGTCCGACCACGGTGAAGGTGCTGCGGCCAAGCCGGACACGTTCGCCCAAGGTAAGCCCTGCGCTGCGATCGGCGACCATCTCGTAGTGACTGCGCGCAATGCCCCGGCCCTCCACAACCTCCGGCGGCCCGCCCGGCCGTGTCGGCTCGTAGCCAATGACATAGAGCCTTAGCTTCATGCCCCGGCGCTCAGTCTCAACCGTCTGATATGTGATGCTGCCGGCCGAGGTTACGCCCGCTATGCGCGCAATTGCTTCACGTATGTCACCAGGAATGCGCGAGGCCTCGGCAAACGGACCGCGCGTATTGGCTTCCACCACCCATAGATCAACCGCCGGTGCACGGGCAATCGTCAAGGCGTCGACAACGAGACCGCGATAAATCCCGATCATCGCAAGTACCACGCCGAGCAGAAGTCCGAGACCGACGCAGGTCAGTATGAAACGGCCAAAATTATGCCGGAGATCACGAAAGGCGAGGTTCATTTCGCGCTGCCTTCGACGACACGCACCGACCGGCCCTCGCGGAAACCGCTGTCCACGCGTACTACGGCACGCGCCTCTTCCGGCAGACCTTTCATAATCTCAAGACGCGCATCTTCGGTGCGGTGCCGGAACTGGACCACACGCTGCCGCAATCGACCACTTTCGACCGTCCAGATTGTTCCCTCACGGCCGTTAAAGCCGTAAACTGCGGCTTCCGGGACAAGCAGCGCCTTGTCGAGTTGCGCCACGGTGATCCAGAACTCGACCTGCTCGCCTAGATAAACGTGTGGCGGGGGATTGGCGCCCTTGATGTAGACGCGTCTTTCCTCCGTGACCCGATCGCTTTCGAGACCGATGCGCACGACCTGTCCCGCGAAGGCCTCCTGAGGGCGCGAGCGCAGACGTGCATCGACATGCTGGCCCTCCTGAATGTAGCCTGCGCGCGCTTCGTCGACATAGGCGAGGCCCCAATAGCTGCCAATGGCAATCAGAGTAAAAATTGGATCGCCCGCCTTGATGACGGTACCAAGCTCCGTGTGGCGCTCAATGACGATGGCATCGTAAGGCGCCGCGAGCGTCCGGTGCCGCAGCATGGTCTCTTCGAACTGCAATTGCGCCCGTGCATCGGTCCGTTGCGCCTTGGCGCTCGCGACCTCGCTTTCGGCAACAACAATATCGGCTTTAGCTACCGCCTCATCTCGTGTGGCCTCCTCAGCCATTTGCTGCGAGACGATATCTCGTCCGACGAGCGCCTGCTTGCGGAGGTTGGCGCCCTGCTTTTGGGCGAACACCGCTTGAGCCTTTTCAAGATTGGCCCCCGCCCGCCTGATGTTGACCTCGGCAATCTGGAGCGCCGCACGGGCCTTGGCAACCTTGGCCTCCTGCTCCGCGGTGACGAGCCGTGCCAGCACCTGCCCCTTGGTTACCCGGTCGCCATGGTCGGCGTGAAGCTCGGCAAGCGTCGCGCCGACTTCGAAGCCGATCTTCGACAGCACGCGCGCCTCGACCGTGCCGAGCCCAAAAACTCTGACGGGGACGTTCTGCTCGATAGACGCCACCTCGACCGAGATCGGACGGTTGGTGAAGACAACCAGTCCCATTGCCATTGCGGCGATCACTAAACTGGCTGCCACGGCGGTCCTAAACCTCCGTTTCCCGATGCGACTCGACAGCCAGGATGCAGCAGCAGATATCATATTCGCGGGGGCCGTCGCCTGCGCTGATTTGTTGGACGTATCATCCATCTACATTCGGAACCTTATCACGACTAACAACATCGCTTGATCAAACTCGGCACGTGACAATCATCACGCTGATAATGCCAAATTTAAATGCTTGTGGATTGCATAGCTATTCGTCCGGGGCAGCAATGTCCCTGATCTGGATCAATCGGTCGAAGCGATTGGGTACGGATCCGGGGAACAATGTTGTTGCAGGCAGGCAATCTGGACTGCTTCGGGGCACGAGCCGATATGGAGGTGCCCGTGCAGCGCCATCCACTCCACTTCCGCTCGCCCACAATCCGCGCCGTGAGGGTGAGC
>CAYOUP010000355.1:0-3430 GCA_964407125.1 uncultured Hyphomicrobiaceae bacterium
CCGGCCTACACTCCAGGCATCGAATTCAGCAAGCGTGCTCATTGTCCACCTCGGTGAAACGGTCGGAGCAGATCATGCGCTCACCGGAAATACTTCACAAGGACAATAAATACAGCCGGCCAGAATGGAAAAATCCGGTCTGGATGCCGCCAGCTATGGCAACATGACCCGTCCCGCATCTGCCAACCGCCTATTCGCACCGCATCGCGCACGGGACGAGGTAAAACTCAATTATCCGGCTCCGATGATCAGTAAACGGTCGCCGTTACGCCAACGCCATCGCGGCCATAAATGTCAGGGCGGAAGTGCGCAACGCCATCAGGCGTTGCCCATGCGGTAACATAGGCGAAATAGAGCTTCACGGGCTTGCGTATCGGCACGTTCAGCGACTCGCGCGTCTGCTTCATGGAGTTCACAGCCTCAAGAGTCCAACCTTCGTCGCGAAGCAGCCACGCAGCAAGCTGTTGAACATTCTGGACACGGATACAGCCTGAACTTTCTGCGCGGTAGTTCCGCGTGAACAGCTCCTTGCCGGGCGTATCATGCATGAAAACCGCATGAGAGTTGGCGAAGTTGATCTTCAGGAATCCGAGCGGATTATCGCGTCCCGGCGCTTGCGCGTAGAAGTACTTTTCAGTCGTCGGGTCCGACCAATCGACAGTGGTCGGGTCGAGCTTCTGCCCCTTCAGATATTCGTTGTAATTACGGTAAATATCGACGCCGTAGCGCTCAAAAACCTTCGGCCCTTCCTTGCCGCGCGCCTTGGGCAGCAAATCCTGGGTGATAACGGTTGGCGGCAGGATCCATTCCTTGTTGAAATTGATCTCGCGAATCTCGGATTGGAGGATCGGCGTCTGGCGTTCGACCTTGCCGACAACGCCGATATGGCGCGATACGACCTGATCGTCTTCCACCGCTTCGATCTGTGCTGCGGGAATATTGACGAAGACATAGCGCCCCTTGGTTGGCGCAGAAAGCGACTGAATGCGTGTCAGATTCGTACGGAGTTTCCGCAGGATAGCGCTGGCAGGCACATTAAGCGCGTCGAGCGTATCCTTGTCCACGATGCCGGTCGGGCGAAGCCCGTGGCGGGTCTGGGCGGTTTTGACTGCTTTCTCGACATAATAATCGAACGTTTCCGGGCGTCCGTCACCGCCCGGCGCAAGATCGCCCTCGATTTGCAGGCGCTGGCGTAGCGCGGCGACGGCGGGGTGGGTTGTCCCCACTTTCATTCCAACTTCCGGAACCATATTCCAGCCGCCATTCTCGACCAGCTCCGCATAGCGTTTGATCGCCGCTTTCATCGGTTCGATATTGGCTTCGGAAATCGATGGATAACCGAGCGCGGGCTGTTCATCCACTTCAGGCGCGAATGACCGGTCAAACCCTGGCGCCCAACTGCTGTTCTTATTGTCGAAATTCAGCCAGTTGTCGAGATTGGCCAATTGCTGGGCCTGAGCCCCTGATACGGCAATGAAGAGTGAAGCAACGACTGTCAGCGCCGACATCGCCATATTGCGGCGCCGCTTGTTTAGCAATTGATATATAGACATATTCCGACCCGCCATCAGCTGGAAAACCTTTTGTTGCACCCCGTTCGCTCATACCATTAAGCATGTAAAAAAGTGCAAATTTTGATCGGGATGCCGTGTCGCCTTATGGTCGATGTAGGGGAAGCGGAAAGTCTCGGCAAGTCACAAAGTCTTGTATCGGGCAAAGCATGGCGCGGCCTGGCAATGTTGCGGTCAAAGGCAACACTATGGTCTTTCATCACACCACATTGCCATGTTGCAGGCCAACCTGCGCAAGAATGAAAGCGGCTATACCTGAAATGTCGTTGATCGTGAAGACAGGTTTTCCACTTTCCGTCGCAAGCGCGGGCTTTTCATAAACGAAAGCGGCGATATTCGGGATGTCTTTCAAAGTGGCAGTCTCATCGTCTGCGTCGCGCATGATCATGAGTTTCGGGATCGGTTCGCGCTTATAGCCTTCGACAAGAATCAAATCGGCCTCGCCCATGCGATCGAGCAGCTCCTTCAGCGACGGCTCCTGCTCTCCCGAGCGCAATTCATGCATCAGCGCGAAGCGGGACGGCGTTGCCAGCATGACCTCCTTAGCGCCAGCCTGCCGGTGCTTGTAGCTGTCCGTGCCTTCATGGTCGATATCGGCTAAGTGATGCGCGTGCTTGATCGTCGAGACGCGGAAGCCCCGCCCCGTCAAATGCTCGACCAGCCGCACGGTCAAGGTCGTCTTTCCGGCGTTCTTCCATCCCGTAATCCCGAAGACCCGCTTCATGGCTGCGCCGCCTGTTCCTTCAAGAGAGACAACGCCATTTCGTAATCCTCTAATGTATTGATATTGAAAAAGGCGTGGGGGCCGCCCGGTTCGAGATCGACACGCCGCCAGTTCCGGCTGCGCACGAAATCCATCACCTTGAGACTGCCTGCGTCAGCCAGAAATTGCTCCAGCGCCGGAAGACAGGCCACCGGCCACAGGCCGAAAACAGGCTGCGGATAGTCATCACAGAACGCTATTGCGATCTCATCTTCGCGATTATTTACGCTTTCAATCAGCCTCTTTGCGAGATCGCGTGGGAAGAACGGGCTATCCGCCGAAACCGAGACCAGATGTGTAATATCCGGCGCATGATCGTGCGCCCAGCTCAGAACGGCAAGTAACCCGGCGAGCGGCCCCTGAATAGTTTGTTCAAGATCGGGAACCACCGGAAATCCAAGTGCAACGAGCCGTTCATCAGGACGGTTGACGTTGAGAATAACGCGGCCGGTCTGTGCCGCGAGCCGCCGCGCCGCACGGGCGATCAGCGGCTCGTTTTCAAGTTCCAGCCACAGCTTGTCGCGCTCGCCCATTCGCCGCGAGAGCCCGCCGGCGATAACCGCGCCCAGAATATTGAACGCATCGGCGCTCATTCATCAGCCCTCGTGTTCACGGCCGTAACAGTCTTTTGCAGATGCACCCGTGCCATGCGCAAACCTAAGCAGCCCGAATAGGCCATGCCAAGAGCTTTTGCATTCGAGCGGCAATTATTAGATAGAACATGTAGGAAACACATTCGCACGGGAAGGGTTGCCGGCATGGTCACGAAGGAAATGGTTCTTGAACATCTGTCACGAGTGAAGGGACCGGACCTCGAAAACGATATCGTTTCGCTGAAACTGGTCAGCGACATCTGGATCAAGGATGGAAAGGTCGTCTTTTCCATCAATGTTCCAGCCGAACGCGCCAATGAACTCGAACCCTTGCGTGAGGCCGCTGAGAAAAGCGTGAGCCAGATTGACGGCGTTTCGCAGGTTACAGCGGTTCTGACGGCTGAAAGGAAATCCGGCCCCGCAGCTTCGCCCGTGCAAGGCGCCGTGCCTGGCCGTAGCGGACCCCGGCAACCGGGTACGCAGCAGACAACGATTCAGGTTCC
>CAYOUP010000356.1:0-3429 GCA_964407125.1 uncultured Hyphomicrobiaceae bacterium
GGCGCAAAAATGCACTGGTGGCACTGGATGCTCACGGCCAGCTCAATGGCGACCGCCCCTTTGCGGCCCGGCTCGAACAGGAATCCGGTGGCCCCCGTGTGCTGGTCGCTCAGGCGACCGACGCGGGAGCGGCATTCCGGCTTGTCGGATTTTATCCCTCCGCGCGCGGCGGCGAGGCGTCGCTTAACATGAATCTCGATGAAGGCAGGGATAAACAGAGAGTCGGCAACCTCTACGCCCAGAATTTCGTGATCGTCCAGGACCAGGTCGTCAAGGAAGTGCTTTCAAGCTCGCAGGCGTCAGCAAGATCGCGAAACCAGCCGCTCCTGCAATTTGACCGCATGCATGTGCCTTTCGCTATTGGTGGAGGCCGCTTCATCGTGAAGGATGCGCTCATCAACGGCCCTGTCCTCGGCGCGACGATGCGCGGATCGATCGATTTCGCCAGTGAGAATATAAGCCTTTCCGGAACCTATGTACCGCTATACGGAATCAATGGCGCGCTGGGTTTTCTGCCGATTCTGGGAGAACTTCTGGTCGGCCGGGACGGTGAGGGGCTTTTCGGCATTACCTTTGCGGTTCGCGGCAAGACTTCCAAGCCGGATGTGCTGGTCAATCCTGTGTCCCTGGTTGCGCCCGGCTTTCTGCGGCAGATCTTCGAGTTTAACCAGCCGCCACAGCCAAGGGTTCCGCAACAGCAACCGGCGCCCCAGGCCGAGAACTTTTCCCGTTCGTCAAGCGAGCCGCCAACCACGCAGTGAGCAAGGCCAACGGCAAGACACACGCGTGACTTCTGAAACGAAGCCGCATCACCCTCCCATGGAAGAAGGTGATAGGGTAATTACCGCAATGAAACCGTCTTTTGTCTTATCCTCCGGCTCGCCCATAACCTTGGCGACCGCCTCCCGGTACACTACGGAAACCTCGCCCTCCTGCCCGGGCGGTCAATCTTTTCATGCCTGTCTCCATCTCTAAAACCGGCCTATTGCGGCCCGGATGAGATGGAGGATGGCTGCCAAACTTTGCTCCGGTTTTTCAGAAACAGGCCCTGAATATTACAAATTGAAAATACAGCTATCCCCGACGAACGAAAACACGCTCGCACGTTACCCTGACTTGCCTTATTCTCGCATGAATGACGACAGCAATTGCTCTAACCATTGCAGGATCGGACTCATCCGGCGGCGCGGGCGTACAGGCCGATCTCAAAACCTTTTCCGCGCTTGAGGTGTACGGCGCATCTGCCATAACAGCTCTTACCGCACAAAATACAATGGGTGTTCAGGGCGTTTATCCTGTCCCGGCGGAATTCGTTACGGCGCAGATTGACTCCGTCATGTCGGATCTGCAGGTCGGCGCCATCAAGATCGGAATGCTTGGCACCGAGGAAACGATTCATGCGGTCGCTGCGGCGCTGGGGCAATGGGAAGGACCGCCGGTCATTCTTGACCCGGTCATGGTCGCGGGAAGCGGCGATCCCTTGCTCGATGAAGGCGCCGAATTCGCCATGCGCTCTCATCTGCTTGCCGCTGCCGATCTCATAACACCGAACCTGCCGGAAGCGGCGCGGCTGCTTGGTGCGGACATGGCAACCAGCGAGACAATGATGCTGTCCCAGGGCGAGCTGCTTCTGACGCTTGGCGCGAAAGCCGTCCTGATCAAGGGGGGACACGCTCAGGGCGTGGATGCGGTCGATCTGCTCTTTGACGGGGAAAACATTGTCAGGTTGGCTGCAAACCGCATCCAGACGCGCAACACGCATGGAACCGGCTGCACCCTGTCGTCGGCTATAGCGGCTTACATGGCGCGCGGCCTGCCATTGCTGGAAGCCGTCCAGGGCGCAAAAACCTATCTCACTGAAGCGCTGATCGCGGCCGACACGCTGCAGATCGGTCAGGGTGCAGGCCCGGTTCATCATTTTCATGCATTATGGAACCGTTAGCATTAAACCGCAGCCTGTCGAATAATATTGACTCTTTCCGTTCAGCTTGCGGTTCTTATTTTAACGGATTGATCCGATCATAGGGTGCGTTCGGCAAATGCAACACTTTTACGGCGGGTTATTATTGCCGATGCGTTCATTTTGGTTCAAATACATCGACGGGTGAAGTTACAAGTTAAGCATGTGTCAGGGATCATCTATGAAAAGCGTTGGGTTTAACAAAATCGTGGGGGCCGGGATTGCTCTTTTGATGGCTGGTATCAGCGCATCAGCGGCCAATGCGGGTTGTGAAGCAAGTGCACAGTCGCTGCTTGACAGTCTTAAGGGCGATTGGAAAGGGCTAGGGATCGTGCAGCCTATCGGCGGCGCCAAGGAACGCATCTCGTGCCGTGTCCATTATCGCACATCCGGCTCGAAAATCGCGCAGCAGATTTCATGCGCGGGTACGGATTACAAGATCGACGCAGGCGCGAATGTCTCCTGTGAAGGTAGCAACGTGACGGGCACCTGGAACGAAGAGATCGCCAAGAATACGGGGCGCGTGACCGGAAACATTCGCGGCAAGAATCTCAACCTTGATGTCAAAGGCCCGAATTTCACCGGACATTTCAACGTCAAGTTCACCGCTTCCAACCGCCACACGCTGACGATTACGCAGTTCGACCCCAGCGCGGGCCGTCACATGCCGATCGCCACGATCTCGCTACGCAAGTAATGAACACATACCGGCCCGCTATCTCGGCGGGCTGCTATGCTTGAAGGTCGGTTATGGCCGGTATCGACGAATCCAGACCATTCCTCCCGATACGTGTCGCGATCCTGACGATATCCGACACCCGCAGCGAGGAGGATGACAAGTCAGGGGCGACGCTGGTCCGCTTGGCGGAAGAAGCCGGACATAAGATTGCCGCACGTGCGATCGTCAAGGACGAGGTCGATGCGATCAGCGGGCAGGTCCGGCTCTGGGCTAGCCATGGGGATATCGACGCCATCCTGACGACAGGCGGTACCGGACTGACAGGGCGGGACATTACGCCGGAAGCCGTCAGGCCGCTTTTCGATAAGGAAATCGACGGTTTTCCCGTGCTGATGCACATGATCAGCTACCAGAAGATCGGCACTTCGACCGTGCAGTCACGCTCGCTCGCGGGCGTGATCGGCTCGTGTTACGTCTTCTGCCTGCCCGGCTCACCGGGGGCATGCCGCGATGCGTGGGAGGAAATCCTCAAGCCGCAATTCGATATCCGCCATCGCCCCTGCAATTTCGTGGAGATCATGCCAAGGCTAAGCGAAGGCCGCTCGAAATAGCAAGTGGGCACAGCGCGCTGACCGCGTCCCGTAAGATATTCTGCGAAATTCACTATTTGTCATACCCACCTGCGCGGGAATGAGGGCTTGTCGATTTAAAAAAGCTACCCTGCCCCGGTCTCGCCTAGTGGAGCGAATTTGACATTTGAGTCCCGTTTGCGGTTGAATTCATCTTCAAA
>CAYOUP010000357.1:0-3416 GCA_964407125.1 uncultured Hyphomicrobiaceae bacterium
TCCTCTTCAACATTGCTCGGCTCGTTGACGTGGCCGGTATTGCAGAACAGCTTGGTGCCGGTATTGTTCGGGCGCCCGAGTTCAGCGAACCATGTCGCACCGCGCCGCAATATGTCGGGTACCACGGCAACAGATTCGACATTGTTGACTGTCGTCGGCGCACCCCACAGCCCCGCATTCGCCGGGAAAGGCGGCTTCAGGCGCGGCTGGCCTTTCTTGCCTTCAAGACTTTCCAGCAGCGCGGTCTCCTCGCCGCAGATATAGGCGCCCGCACCATGATGCAAATAGACGTCGAAATCCCAGCCGTGAACGTTGTTCTTGCCGATCAGCTTGGCTTCGTAGGCTTCATCGACGGCGGCCTGAAGGCGCTGGCGCTCATGGATATATTCGCCGCGCAGATAGATGTAGCAAACATGCGCCTTCATCGCGAAACCGGCAAAGAGGCAGCCTTCGATCAGCAGATGCGGATCGTGGCGCATGATCTCGCGGTCCTTGCAGGTGCCGGGTTCAGACTCGTCGGCATTGATGACCAGGTAGGACGGGCGCGGATCTTCTTTCGGCATGAACGACCATTTCAGGCCGGTCGGGAAGCCTGCGCCGCCGCGGCCGCGCAGGCCGGACGCCTTGACCTGCTCGATGATCCAGTCATGCCCCTTCTCGATGAGCGGCTTGGTGCCATCCCATGCCCCGCGCGACTTCGCTCCGGCGAGCCGCCAGTCATGCTGACCGTAAAGGTTCTTGAAGATGCGGTCCTTGTCCGAAAGCATATCAGCGATCCAGTGTGTTCAGCGTTCGCGGCCCGCTTGCAGGCGCGGAATATTGGCGGTTGGTCTGAGGTCCGGGTTTGACGCCGACGCCCGTGCGCAGCTTTTCCAGCAGGCTTTCGAAAGTATCCGGCGTCAGATCCTCGAAATAGTCGTTGTTGATCTGAACCATCGGTGCGTTCACGCAAGCGCCGAGACATTCGACTTCAACCCAGGAGAACATGCCGTCCTTGCTGGTCGAGCCGACCGGACCGATCTTTTCCTCGCAGATCGCCTTCAGCTCTTCCGCGCCGCGCAGCATGCAGGGCGTCGTGCCGCAAAGCTGGATGTGATACTTGCCGACGGGCGAGAGGTTGAACATCGTGTAGAAGGTCGCGACTTCATAGACGCGGATATAAGGCATGTCGAGCAACTCGGCGACATAGCGGATCGCCGGTTCCGGCAGCCAGTAATCATGCTGTTCCTGCGCGCGCCACAGAAGCGGGATCACCGCGGCCCATTGCCTGCCTTCGGGATATTTCCCGGTCTGCTGCTTTGCCCATTCCAGATTTTCCGGCGTGAATTCAAAGCTGGCTGGCTGGGCTGGATCAAGTCTGCGAACCGACATAGGTCAATTTCCGTTTCTTCTTCTTCATGCGGATATGTGCAAAGGAATTTCACGTTAAGCCCTCTCCTCGTGGGAGAGGGGTGCCCAGTTACCGGTCGATCTCCCCGAAGACGATGTCCAGTGAACCGAGGATTGCCGAGACGTCGGCCAGAAGATGGCCCCTGTTTATGAAGTCCATCGCCTGCAGATGCGGGTAACCGGGCGCGCGGATCTTGCAGCGATAGGGCCGGTTCGTTCCGTCAGCTACGAGATAAACGCCGAATTCGCCCTTGGGTGCCTCGACACAGACGTAGACCTCGCCCTCGGGTACGTGAAAACCCTCCGTATACAGCTTGAAATGATGGATCAGCGCTTCCATCGAATTCTTCATCTGGCCACGCCGCGGCGGCGAAACCTTGTGGTTCGGCGTCAGCACCGGCCCCTTGTTTTCGGGCATGTTCAAAAGTTCGATGCACTGCTTCATGATCCGTATCGACTGGCGCATCTCTTCCATGCGGATCAGGTAGCGGTCGAAACAGTCGCCGTTCCTGCCAACCGGAATGTCAAACTCAAGCTCATCATAGATTTCATAGGGCTGGCTCTTGCGCAGATCCCACTCAGCGCCGGAACCACGCACCATGACGCCGGAAAAGCCCCAGGCGAGGCCGTCTGCGAGCGAGACCACGCCAATATCGACATTACGCTGCTTGAAGATGCGGTTACCGGTCAGCAGCGTGTCGATGTCGGCAAGCACTTTTGGGAATGTCTCGCACCATGCAGCAATATCGTCGATCAGCTCTTGTGGCAGATCCTGATGCACGCCGCCGGGGCGGAAGTAATTGGCGTGAAGCCGCGAGCCGGATGCGCGCTCATAGAACACCATCAGCTTTTCGCGTTCCTCGAAACCCCAGAGTGGCGGCGTCAGCGCGCCGACGTCGAGCGCCTGTGTTGTGATGTTCAGCAAGTGATTGAGAATGCGGCCGATTTCGCAATAGAGCACGCGGATAATCTTGCCCCGGCGCGGCACTTCGACTTCGGCCAGTTTTTCGATCGCAAGACAGAATGCATGTTCCTGATTCATCGGCGCGACATAATCGAGCCGGTCGAAATAGGGGATCGCCTGAAGATAGGTCTTGTGTTCGATCAGCTTTTCGGTGCCGCGATGCAGAAGTCCGATATGCGGATCGACGCGTTCGACGACCTCACCGTCCAGTTCGAGGACAAGACGGAGTACGCCATGCGCCGCCGGATGCTGCGGACCGAAATTGATCGTGAAATTGCGCAGATCGACATCACCGGAGCCACCTTCGGGGCGGACCCGTTCTTCCGGCTTCTCGCCGACTTTCTCGATTGTGCTGCCGTCTGCCATTTCAGGCTCCAGTCACTCGATTTGGCGAATTTCCCGCGAAGGCGGGAATCCAGCCGTCTTTATCATCCTGGAAATTGGATCCCCGTTTTCACGGGGATTTCGTTTCCTCGTTACGCATTCAATCCCTAGTCGTCTTCCCACTCGTCATCGTCGCCGATATTGTTATAGGCTTCCTCAACCTGGGCGGCGGTCACGGTCTTGCCGGTCGTGCTCGAAAGGATCGCCGCAATCTCATCCCAGGATTTGTTCTTATCGAGCAGAATTTCGATCTCCTCGCCGGAAATACCGACCACATCTTCAAGTTCGAGCGGCTCTTCCGCTTCGCCCGTCGCCTCACGCAACGCCTTTTGAGCATTCAAAGCATCCGCAAGTGTATATTTAGCACTGTCCGACATTCATGGCCCCTCGTTGAAATATTTTAGGAATTGGTCGCTTTCTCGTCACCTGGAAGCTCATAATCGCCGCCCTCCCAGGGACTGAGAAAGTCAAAATCGCGATATTCCTGCGGCAGTTTCACAGGCTCGTAAACCACCCGCTTTTCTTCCTCGCTATACCGCACCTCGACATAGCCTGTCAGCGGGAAATCCTTGCGCAGCGGATGGCCCTGAAAGCCGTAATCGGTCAGGATACGGCGCAGATCGGGATGGCCGGAAAACAGGATGCCGTAAAGATCGAAGGTCTCGCGCTCGAACCAGTT
>CAYOUP010000358.1:0-3410 GCA_964407125.1 uncultured Hyphomicrobiaceae bacterium
CAATGAGTTCTTTTTCACCAAGGCCAACCCAACCACCCAACAGAAACACATTTTTTGAAACAGCCGCCGTGCTCAAGCCGGCAACCGTCAATCCGACCGAGGCAGCGACATAAACGGTGTCCCCTTATATGACCGTTAAATCCGGTCGGGTATAATTGACTTGGCAGAATGAACTTTGAGATATTGGGTCTATGCTCCATTTGCGAATTGCAAGCTTTAACTTAGAAAATCTGTCGGACAGCTCTTCGCCGGAGCCTGAATCTGAAGAGCGTTATGGCATTTTGCGTCCCCAACTTGAACGCCTAGGTGCCGACGTGCTTTGCCTTCAGGAAATCGATGGGCAGCAAGACGGACCATCGGCTCCACGCAGCTTGCGGCTGCTTGACGAATTGCTTGCACAGACTCCCTGTCGGGATTTTTTTCGAGCGAGCACGACACGCTCTAACGGCGACGCCCCGCGTGACCGGCATAATCTCGTTGTGTTAAGCCGGTGGCCGATCGAGGCGCACGCGCAATATGCCAACACGATCATTCAGCCCCCTTACTATCAGTTTATCACAGCCGAACCCCGACAGACACAAGAGCCGATCAGCTGGGATCGGCCAATTCTTCATGCCAGCATCCGGCTTCCAACCGGTCCGCTGCTGCATGTCGTCAACATGCATCTGAAGGCTCCTCTGGCCTCGTTTGTTCAGGGACAAAAAATCGGCCCCTTCGCATGGCGGAGCGTTTCCGCCTGGGCTGAAGGATATTATGTCGCGTCAATGAAACGTGCCGGGCAGGCCCTTGAGGCACGGATGCTGATCGACCAGATTTTTGATCGTGAAGCAGATGCGCTGATTGCGGTTTGCGGCGACTTCAACGCCGAAGAAAAGGAAGTGCCCTGCCGTATTCTTCTTGGCGATACGGACGATACGGGCAATGGTCAACTTACAAGCCGTGAGTTGATCGCACTTGAAAATACTCTGTCAGAACACAGACGATTTACAGTCATTCATGCGGGGCGAAAGCAGATGCTTGATCATATCCTGGTTTCGCGCCGGTTGCTGGCCCATTATCAAGGTCTGGAGGTTCATAACGAGGCGCTCGGTGACGAGGTTGTTGCCTATACAATGGTTGATAAGACGCCCGAATCTTACCATGCGCCTGTGGTGGCGGCGTTCGATATCAGGGGAGCGTGAGGGGCGCGACCGGATTGTCCATGGATTCACTCGAAGTGAAGCTTTGACCGGCATCAAGGCGCGTGAGGCAACTTTCAGATTTTTAATGAAAGTGTGAGCGTATGTGCCGTATGATTTGCTATGAAGTCTTCGCGTCCCTATTTGAATATTAATTACTCAAGACCTTGTTCTTTACGGAGGAAAAATCATGAAAGTCCTCGTAGCGTTCGGAACAACGGAGGGTCAGGCACAAAAAATCGCAAAATATGTGGCTGAGAAAATTCTCGAACACGGCCACGAAGTTGATCTCTATGATTGCTCGCGCCGTCTTCGCGGCCACGAATTCGGGGCTATTGACGCGGTCATTATCGCCGCTTCAGTTCATCAAAAGGATCATCAGGAGTCAGTGGTTGCATTTGCAACGGCTCATCAAGAAGATCTCAAGACAAAGCCGTCGGCGTTTATCTCGGTTAGCCTGTCTGCTGCGTTCGAAGATGGCAAAAAGGATGCAATGGGCTATGTTGAGCGTTTTGTAGAAGCTACGAACTGGCAACCGGCGTTTATCCATCTGGCGGGAGGTGCGCTCAAATTTTCCGAATACGATTTTTTCAAAGAGCAGATTATTCGGTATGTCGTGTTGGCCGGGCGGCCAATTCCCTCTGATCAAAAAGATTGGGAATTCACAGATTGGGCAGCACTCGACAGTTTCGTTGCGGAATTTCTTGAAAGCGCGTCCGCAAGGTGATGCGTCTCGCTATAGAATTAGCCGCGATAACCAGCTCGACAGGTTATCGCACTCAATGCGGAGCCTTGACCTGCATTAAGGTGCTTGAGGCCACTTTCAGACTTTGTAATAAAAGCACACGCATATGTGGTGTATGATCAGCAGCAAAACATTCCTCAACCTGTCCAACAGCTCAGGCTTCATTTCTGTCCATGTCGATCCTTACTCTGACGCTCAACCCCGCTCTTGATCTTTCGACAAATGTTGACCGGGTCGAACCTGGCCACAAACTGCGATGCGGACCTGCTCAATATGATGCGGGGGGTGGCGGCATTAACGTGTCGCGGGCAATCATGAAACTGGGGGGCCAGAGCAAGGCCCTTGCAGCCGTCGGCGGCACCACCGGGGCCATGCTTAAATCCCTGCTGGCGAACGAAGGCAT
This sequence comes from uncultured Hyphomicrobiaceae bacterium, assembly GCA_964407125.1. Classification (GTDB taxonomy): domain Bacteria; phylum Pseudomonadota; class Alphaproteobacteria; order Rhizobiales; family Rhodomicrobiaceae; genus JAHQVI01. Next base: position 2,327 of record CAYOUP010000358.1, read on the forward strand.
CGACACCAAGTGGTTCGAATTGAATGGATTGACGCGGCAAAGCTTTGTTGCAAACGAGCATGTTAGCGGTAAACAATTCCGGTTCGTTCTTCCGGGGCCAGCCTGGACCGAACAGGATGCTGGCGCTTTTCTCAACTTTCTTGAAAAAATGCTGGCCGATGCCGGTTCCACCATTCGCTTTCTGGTGGTCAGCGGCAGCACTCCGCCTGGTGTTCCGGATAATTACCATCAACAGATTGCAGCGGTTGCAAACCGGTTCGGCATCCGGCTGGCTCTCGATACGTCCGGCAACGCGCTCCAAAGAGCCGCGCTGCAAAATCATTATCCGCCGCATATCTGGGTCATGGACCATGATGAAGCAACCCAGCTCGCTGGACATCCACTCCCCAATCTCGATGCGCTTGAGACATTTGCCGTCGAGCTCCGGTCGCAAAACCATGCGAATATCATCGTTCTGTCTCTACCCGAAGGTGGGGCGGTGGCCGTTTCGGATGAGAAGACGATATCGGTCATGCCACCAAAGGTCGAGGTCGTCAGCAAGGTCGGCGCGGGTGACAGTTTCATGGCCGGTTTGACCATGCAATATTCGAGCGGTAAATCTCTCTTCGAGGCTTGCGCTTTTGCAGTTGCTGCGGCGGCTTCGGCCGTGACGACACCGGCGACGGACTTGTGTAGCGGTGAGCAAACACAAAGCTTTTTCAAAATGATTCTCGATCGCCAAGGATGAACGCGGATGCATAAGAAGGATACCTACAATCTGGCCATTGGCCTTGTGTTGCAGGAGCTGCACGAGGAACAGAAGCTGCGGCGTGAAAAGATTGCCGAGGCGCTCGAAATCACGGAGCTTGCGGTTACGAGGGTAGAACATGGCTCCGAGCCCATGTCGGCCGGAAGCCTGGTTCTGCTGCTCGAACTGTTCGACGTATCCTGGGACGAATTTATCCGGCGGGTGCGGGCCAATCTGGAGAAGGCGGAAGCACAGATTCGTTAGAGTATCCGTTTTTATCAAGCGGGATTGTCGGCCCAATTGCACGTGTTACGCAACAGGACATTTGCGGGCACGGTCGGTTAACGCATGATGGCT
>CAYOUP010000359.1:0-3389 GCA_964407125.1 uncultured Hyphomicrobiaceae bacterium
CGGATTGAATCGCCGAGCTCGAGGGCGGCGGCCCAGGATCTCCGGGAGGACCTGGCGGTCCGGGATCTCCTTTTGGTCCGGGAATGTAGGTTTTTCCTGACGGCGGTTCCGTGACGGGCGTTGGCGTGGTGATAGTGGGTTCTGAAGGGGTGTAACCCATCTCTTCGGGCTCTTCGCCGCTCAATGGCGGTATCCATGCTACCGGATACGCGGAACCGCTCCCCACGGGAGCGTGCGGGTCAGTAGCGGAATAATCGGGTGTCGCCTGAAGTCCTTTGACTTTATATGCTTCCCACCCCTTCTTTTTCCGGTTGATGTGGTCATTCCATGTGGATTGGTTCATGGTCAAGAGCCCCTTCTTGACATTCGCCTGACCATATGCGCGCTTGCTGACACCCCACCAGGTTTCGCCTTTTTTGATTCGGTACCAGGCTCCCGGCGTGGGAACGTCCAGGATTTGATCGGGCGTCGGAATGTAACGCCCTCCCTCGGCCCCGAACCCCACGGAAAACCGTGGTGGAAACGCGCCCGAGTGGTATTGGCGCATTTTGGCCAGCAATCGATTTCTCACCGGACATCGATAATCGAACCCGGGAAATACTCGTAGCCGTCGAAGTTGCGGTCGATGGGTCAACGGTCCCAACTCTAGAACGCGTTGCATCTATCGCCTCCTCCCTTTCGCAAGGCGCGTAGAGAGCTCACGGAATTTTCTCGGGTTGCGCTTTTTGAAACGCTGCATCTTTGTGGCTTCTTTTTTGAGCGCATTTCGAAAACGTCGAAGGTTTCTTGGGTTTTTGAGCTTGAGTCCGCGAACTTTTCCGGGCGCCCCTTTGGTTCGAACGCCATATTTCTGCATGAGCTTGGCGACCTTGCCGGCGACCATCAAACCACCTGCGATTGCGGGACCGAACCCGGGAATTAACGCCGCGATCGGAGCGAGCTTGGCCGCATATTTCCCCACAAATTTTATGAGAGGTTTGACAATTTTCATCGCAATACGATGTATTTTCCCCCCCACTTTGAGGAGAAAACGGCCGAACTTGCTCTTTTTGAGAACCTTCTTGATTCCGCGCTTAATGCGGCGCGCTACCTTGCGAACCCGCTTTTTGATTCTTCGCCGAAGCTTTTTAAACCAACCGCTCAAACCGTCGTAAACGTAAAGCTCGCCGGTATCTCCAAGCCCTAACATGCCGTCATAAGGCTGCCCGTTTTGGGAGACGTAATCATAATCATCTAGGGCCAGTTCGATCATTGGAGTGCGGACTACACCGCCCCCCCAATCGTCGTTTTCGTCCACTTCGACGGCAAGGCCACCCAACATCGCCCCGTCGATGATGCCATACATGCCGGTTGTGGAAATTTTTCCGTTAGGGCTATCCATCCATCCCCAATTCGAAAGCCCCAAAGTCGACCACTCGATCGGGCCTTGTTCGGTGTGTTCGGGCTCCGCCACACCAGCGAGACCATAATCTTGCCATTGCTCGATATTTTTTCCATACATGCTTGCTCCTCCTTTTTTAGTCAAGCAACAAAATTCCCCCGATATCCCATCATCTGTCCGTCTAAATTCCAAAATGCGATTCGGGAATGGGACGTTATGGCCCCGAAATTACGGCGTGGATGAAGGACAGGATCGACAGTAACCCACCCGAAACGTGGAACTTGCGCCTGGATAAAAACATGACCAAACAACCTTCCCGGTCTCGAGTGGGCGGGCGCTGTTGTGGCGATACGTGTTCGAAAACCAATTGCCTCAAGAACCGCCCCCAACGCAGTAGTGACACAGTCACAGTCTCCCGCGCCGTATCCCCGCCCGACCCCTACCCCGTCGCCTGCCATTGTCAGACGCCAAATCGCCTCGGGGGACGCTGTAAGCAACTCTTTACTGACAGGATCTTTTACGTAGCGCCAACGGCGCGTGAAGTCGTTGTAGACTGCTCGCAACTGTCCAAGGAAGTCCTTGGGGGGGGCGGTCGATGCGATTGAAGCCGCGTAATTTCGGATGGGAGGATAAACGCTCGCGCGACGTATTGCCGATCCGATCTGCCGGATCGTCTCGCGCATCTGGTTTTCATTTCCGCCCGGGATTCTCACCCGTTGAGCGATCGCTGCGTATGGGGTACGCACGAATCTCTACCGTTTCATATAACCCCTATGGTCTTCTTCGTCCTCTATGACGTCATCATCGTCGGACATGTCTTCTTGATATTTCATCAAAAACGTCCCGATAGTCGCGTCACGTTTGTCAGGATCCATTTTGCCAAGTGCTTCCATCACGCTTTCAACGGCCCTTGCCGGCTCCATTTGAGCGATCATTGCGGATACATCGCCGCCCTCGTTCGGGCGGACTACTGGTAGAGGCGTCACTTTTCCCTGCCTCGAGGGCGGTTTGGAAGGAAGGGGGGGAGCAGCGGGACCGGTGATTCGCGCTTTTGGTTGTTCTTTCGTTTGCTGCGATCCCATAACCGTCTTGAGGACATCGAGAGCATGAGGAAGAAAATCCATTTCTGAACCGCCCCCTGTAGGTGCATTCTGTTTGAACAACTCGTTCAATTGAGACATGACCGCGCCTACTTTTGTGATGTCCTGCAATCCGCTTGTTTGATTGGACTGCATCATCTTCATCATCATTTGCATGTCTTCTCGCCTACGATCTTCCTCGGCGCGCCGGCGATCCTCTTGGGCCTTCATCCATTGCATCAGAACGGGCGCCAATCCCGACGCCGCGGCGATTAATTTTTCCGTGGGCAAACCAGTCTGCTGAACGATGGAGGGCGGCGGCGGGGAGGCGGCGGGGGGATCTTCCCGAAATCGATCGCCCCGATTCGGTTGTGATATCTGCTTTCCAAAAACTAATGGGGGAAACGAATGCAAAGGTATTTTGTAGGATCCTCTCAGTTTCCCACCCTTGCTTCTGACCTTCACCAACAACAATTCCCCTCCCCACGTATCGATAAAATAGTCCAAACTGATCGGCTCATCGACCACGAACTCTTCAAGAACTCCAGAACACCAACTCGGACGAAGTCGTTGAATTAGTATTGAAACCCCCGGCGACAGACCAGCAAAAAACGAATCGAGACGGTCGATCGTGTATTCGTCCTTCAATTCAGATTCGGTTAGAGGCGCCTCAGGGAGATCGATTTCTTCCAGATCGCCGTCGTTTTTTGGCTGATAGTCGTTCATATTCGGTATTGTAGTAGGATTCAAAACCGCACGCAAGATCCATAAAAGTGTCTTGACGCTCGGCTTTCCCTCGGCGCAATCCCGGCTCGACCCCGGGAAAAGTTCGGTGGATTTTGATTATTTTCTTGGGAAGTTACGGGGCGATCTTGGGATTATCGGTGATTTTTAGGTCGATATCTTTTTGCGTTAATGGCTCAAAACGT
>CAYOUP010000360.1:0-3364 GCA_964407125.1 uncultured Hyphomicrobiaceae bacterium
AATCTCCCCTGATTCGCATGGCGTTGCCATTATTGTCGCTCGTATCGGCATTGGAAAAACTTGGAGCATTTACACATCCGTACGTTCCAATAGTGATTGGATTGTCCGCATTTCCATCTCCATTTATGGTGACACAACCGGAGTAACTGCTGCCGCGCTTGAAATAGATACGATCACCTGGACGAAAGGTCATGCTGGAGACTTTTTCGAGTGTTTTCCAGGGACTGTTTTCACCGGTTCCGCTATTGGAATCATCTCCGCTTGTACTATCTATATAGTATTCTCTCATATCGTCTGCTGTGCGAGACATTGTTTCCGATTCCTCTTGCGGTCCGGTTGTTGGGGGTTCGGCTACGGTCTGGCAGGATACCAATAATACGACGAATACTAATGACAGAAGGACTGTTACAGCTTTGCGACGGTACTTGATTTCTCGTTGCCTCATACATTCTCTCTTATTTCGTAACTGCTCAGGCAGCGCCGGAACGTCAGCGGATTGGGCGTACATCTTTGAAGCCTGAGATTCTTTACGGATGAGACAAGATTCTGGACATGGACCAACACGGACAAAGAATTTGCCGTGTGCGAAGCCCGTGCTCATCCGTGTGCCAATGACTCGTCAGTTTGAGGCGGAGCTTTGTCAGGTAGTTACAAACTAACCAGCTTGTTTTTCAGGACATTTGGTGGCTAGAACCGTTTTCCCCACCTGGCAGATTCTCTGGGCCAGTTCAGAGATTTTCCAATGTTCATATCCCTTGACGTAGGTGTGGAATGTGTCCTTGAGTGGGTCTTGCCAGGCCGGAGGAATCCCTTCTGCCCCCAGGATGGCTCCCATGATAGCGCCGATATTCCCGCAATTGCAGTCCGTGTCAAGCGCCATCATGCCCCCGATGCAGACCGCGCGCCCAAAGGGGTCCGTGGCGTCGTCCGCGCCGTACAACAGGCTCAAGACAATGATGCCCGCGTTGGGGAGGACGTGCAAATTGCCCAACACCCGGTTGAGAAAGACGGCTCTGCGCCTGAACGTTCCGCTCTTCCGCAGTGTTTGGCGAATCTTGTGCCACTCCTGCAGCATCTCTTCCCTGGCGGGTCTCCAGCCGTTGTGTTTCTGGTGGATGGCCTCGGTTTTCTCGACGAACTGGCGGTACGCGCTCTCGGGTGGCAACAGCTCTAGTGACTTGTGAATCAACTCTCTCACGTCCGATTCACCGAACGCGTTCGCGATCATCCCGGCGACAAAGATCTCTCCCTCCACGCCCACACCCTGGTGTGCCACCTTGCCGTCGATCTCTGCGTACCGGGCGGCAATTTCTGGACAGTTGGGAGCGATCAATCCCCAGATGTCGGCCTTCATCTGCCCCCCAATCGCATCGTACCAGATGTTGCCGTTTGCTTCGCTGGCACAATCGGGGGGCATGATGCCTTTTCGAATATTCTTGAGCGCGACCCTTTCCGCCGTGAACTGCATCTTGTAGAGCCGCTTGTCCCATTCCCGCGCAATGTCCTCGGAAGTGATGCCAACGCCCTTTGTCTCCAGCGCCACCAGGCCCACGATCTCGTAAATCTCGTCGTCGTTGACCTGGTCTGCGTCCACCGGTTTGACGTACCCGGTGATCTCTTTCTGCCCGCCTGCGCAATACTTCTTCTGCGTGGAGGAGAATGGGCGGAACTCGAGCGGCGCTCCAAAGTGGCTGCCTGCGACCCGTCCTAGCCACGCGCCATGGACTTGAGCATAGTATGTGTCGTAATCCATAGCTTTAGGCCTTTAATCCACCCTGCGTCAACCCCTCGATGAACTGGCGCTGCAAGCTAAAGAAAAAGATCAGGACCGGGGCGATCATCATGATTGCCCCGGCGCTGGTCAGCGACCAGTCTCGACTGTATCGGGTGGTGAAATACCAATAACTGGTTGTGACCGGGAAAAGCTCCGGGACGTGCACGAATATGAGCGCGATCTGAAACTCGCCCCAAACACCCAGTGCGGTCACCAGGCCAACCGTCAGGAAACCGGGCCACGCGAGCGGTAGTATCACCCTTGTGAGGACCTGTAGCTCGTTGGCGCCGTCCACGCGGGCAGCGTCCTCAAAGTCACGCGGTATCTGCACCATGTAGGAGCGCAGGAGAAAGATGGCAAAGGGTGAGTTGAGGGCAACATAGATCAAGACCAGCCCCAACCGCGTGTCGACCAGTCCCAGTACGCGCCAAAGGGAGTAGAGTGGTACCAAGAAAAGAAAGGTTGGCAGGGTCGATCCCCCCAGCATGTAGACCATAAAGAAGTTCGAGCCTGGCGGCTCCAACCGGGCCAGACTAAAGGCTGCCAGACCTCCCAGCACCAGTACGCCTGTGACCGTGGCCACCACCAGGATTGCGCTGTTGCGTGCGGTTGTCGAGAGTTTCCCTTCCTCCCAGGCAATGCCGTAATTCTCCAGGTGGATCTCCTTGGGCGGACCCAGGGGATTGGCCATCGCTTCAGTAGAACTTTTGAGTGAATTGAACCCAAGGACAACCAGCGGTCCCAGGGCAAAGATCAGGGCCAGGGTCAGCACAACATAGTTGATGACCTTGCTGCTCTCGCGCCTTTGTCTAAATATCCTTCTGCTCATATTTCCCATCCTCGTCGCCGTAGGAATCCAAACAGGCCAATAATCAGAATCGCGAAAAAGCTCATGGTGAGGCCGATGGCGGATGCATAGCCAGCCTCAAAGCGGTTGAACGCTTCTCTGAAGAGAAACGTCCCCAGTACTTCGGAGGCGCCAGCCGGTCCTCCCTGGGTGAGCAACCAGACGTAATCAAAGACCAGAAAAGACCAGATCGCTATCATCATGAACATAAAGAGCAGCGTGGCCCGGATGCCGGGGATCGTCACGTGCAAAAACTCTTGTATGCGGTTGGCGCCATCGATCTTGGCCGCGTCGTACAGATCTGGGGGGATATTTTGCATCGCCGCCAGAAACAAGGCCATCAAGAAACCCCAAAAGTGCCAGTTGTCGATAAAGGCAATCGAGAGCAAGACGGTATCAGGATTGCCCAAGTAGGCATGATTGAGGCCCGATATCCCCAGTTTGGTCAGTTGTGCGCCAATACCGAGTCTTGGATTGAGCAGATTGCTCCAGATGCTTGCCGTGATCACGCTTGGCAGGACGTAGGGGAGGAAAATGGAGGCGCGATAGAACATGGCGCCGCGCTGCACCCCCTTCAGCAGGCTGGCAACCATCAATGCCAGAACAAAGGGGACGGTGAGAAAAAAGGCCGACCAGACCAGGTTGTTACTGAACGCCTTTCGAAAGTTTACATCCCCAATGAGGGTGCGGAAATTGTCCAGCCCGGTAAACTCGGCCGCCCCGATGCCGGACCAGTCGGTGAG
>CAYOUP010000361.1:0-3355 GCA_964407125.1 uncultured Hyphomicrobiaceae bacterium
GACTCAGGCGCTGCCTGAGCTGATCGGCGGTTCGGCGGATCTGACCGGCTCCAATAATACCAAGACGGCGGCGACCGCTCCGGTGAGCGCCGGGAATTTCACTGGCAGCTATATCCATTACGGCGTGCGTGAGCATGCAATGGCGGCGGCCATGAATGGCATCGCCCTTCATGGCGGTTTCATCCCCTATGGCGGGACGTTCCTGTGCTTCTCCGATTATTCGCGCCCGGCGATCCGGCTTGCCGCGCTGATGAGTGTGCGCGCGATCCATGTGCTCACCCACGATTCCATCGGCCTCGGCGAAGATGGCCCGACGCATCAGCCGGTCGAACATTATGCGGCGCTGAGAGCTATTCCAAACCTGTTCCTTTTCCGCCCGGCGGACGCGATGGAGACGGCGGAGTGCTGGCAGGTCGCAATTGCCCGGGATAATGGTCCGTCGGCGCTGTGCCTGACGCGGCAGGGGCTGCCCGCGCTCCCCGCACGTAGCGGCCTTGGAGAAAATCTCTCAGCCAAAGGCGCTTATGTCGTGCATGAGCCAACCGCGCAGCGCCAGGTCACGATCCTCGCAACAGGGTCGGAAGTTCAACTTGCCCTGGAAGCAGCCAGGAAGCTCGAAGCGGAGGGCATCGCAGCGGCGGCTGTTTCCATGCCGTGCTGGGAACTCTTCCGCGAGCAGCCGGAGAGCTATCGCAAGGCTGTGCTTGGAGATGCTCCACGAACCGCCGTGGAAGCAGGCATCAGGATGGGCTGGGATGAGTGGATCGGCCCTGAAGGCGCTTTCATCGGAATGAAGGGCTTCGGTGCATCCGGCAAGGGACCGGAGCTGTTCGAGCATTTCGGCATCACGGCGGGTGCCGTGGCGCAGGCGGCACGTTCGGCGCTGAGCTGACGTCATCCGGGACGGAACCGGCTAAAGTCGGCGGAGCATTCACTCGCTTTGGGGAAGCGTCAATTCAATGGCGCCGTCAGGGATACGCGCCCATTCCAGGCCGAATAGTCGCTTTGTCCGATCCCTTCAATGGCACCACCAGCCTGAATGCTGACTCCGTCCACCGTTCCAAGCGTGACTCCCGCCTCCGCCTTCGCGCCTGCGGTATTGCTGAATTTTCCGTCATCGATCGCGAAAGCATCAAGACTTTCCAATGTCCAGCCTGTGCTCAGCCCTGCTTTAGGCTGTACGAAACTTCCATCATCCAGATTGAACCGATAGGAGACGGTAGATCCGAGGCCGAGGTGCCCGGAGAACGAACCGCTCTCTTCGGTAAACTCTTCTGGATTGGCGAAGCGGTCCTCGATCACGGAGAGCGCGGCAGTCGGCGTAAATTGCAGACCCAACAGCTGGCGAGTCCCCGTAAGCCGCCCGCGCAGGAGCTGGCGTTCGGTCTCGAAGTCCACTTGCGTACCATCGGGAAGCTCTGAGGTATTGCCAGAGTCTCCCCAGGCGACCTGCGCGTCGAGAACGAGACCGGAGGCGATCCGGTAACTCGCATAGGGACCGAAAAGGACACCCTGGCTGCTCGACGTCGTGCTGAAAGCGTCATAGTCCTCACGATATTGATCGAACTGTGCGAGCGCGCCAATCAATAGACCCGGCTTTACGAGATAATCCGCTCCGAGGTTGACAGCGCCAGCGCTACCTTCCGCCTTGTAGCGAATGCCGTTATCGTTGAATTTCTGCTTGAATTGTGAAACGCGCCCCTCGACCCAAAAGTCGAATTTGCTATCCGCAAGCTCACGCCCTTCAGCCGCAGCCAGATTTTGCAGGCTCGTCGCAACGCTGAGCCTGGTCGGCTGGCCCTCATCATCAAGAATGACTGTGTGCTTGATGGCCTTATCCAGCGTATCCGGCTTGTTACCGCGACGGCCCAAATTGATCTGCGCCGGGGTCTCCGCCAGAAGCCGGCCGGTACGCCGGTTGACGAAAGCCTCCGGACTGGCGGAGGGGCTGAAGGAGGCTGCTACCGTTTCGCATTGGACTTCGAAAGTGAGAGGGGCGGTGCCGTCGCTATGAAATTCCAAAGCGTAAAAACCGTCTTGGGGGACGGTGAAGAGTGTTTCCTGCGGGGCGGCTCCTGCGATCACAGGAACCTCTGTCTCTCCGCCCTCGCTAACGGTAATGCCCCCCTGCCCAGCGCCTTCCCCGTCCGCGGCCATACGCATCAGCAGTTTTGCGCCAGTAGGAAGCGGCACTGCGCCGATCGTGTGAGAGGAGGGCTGGCCTGGTGCGAGGCTGACGCGCTCGGCGGGAAACGTCGAGCAGCCGGAAGCTGATTGCGCAAATGCAGCGGCGGGGCCAGCGAACAGGCTCACGAACATCAGCCAGGAATAGACAGAAAAGGGTTGACGCAGGATCGATACAATCACGGTAACGCTTGCTCCGATATTGCCGATGTCAAACAAATCCTGCTTCCGGGAGCAACAAAAGCGGCTTCTACCGGACGCCAAAGCCAATATACAGAAAAAGGTGGTCGAAATACCGATAAAGGTGGTCGAAATTGTGCTTTGCTATAGCCGCTGAGACGCTGCGGCGATGGCTTTTCTATATAAATCCGCCCCGGCTTCACGTTACCCTGTTTCGGAACAATCCGTTTTCGAACAAGGGACTTCGAATGAGCCAAGGCAGGATCAAGGTCAAGGCCATGGCGGTATTCGCCGCCCATGGCCGGATGCTCGTGACGCCCAGCTACGACACCGTCAAAAAGAAGCCGTATTACCGTCTGCTTGGCGGCCATGTGGAATTCGGTGAATGCGCGGAAAAGACTCTGCGCCGCGAAATGCTCGAAGAGCTGGCGGCTGACATCGAGGTGCTGGAGCGGCTGGAGATCGTTGAAAACATCTTTCAATATGAGGGCCGCGACTATCACGAGATCGTCTTCATCCACCATGCGCGTTTTCTGGATGACGCGATCACGCGGCGCGAGGATTTACGCAATCTGGAAGCGGCCCACGATGAAATTTTCCGCTGGGTTCCGATTGAGGAGGTTCTCGGCAGCGATATTCCACTTTACCCGGCGGCTGATTACGAGCGGCATCTGGTCAGCATAGCCGGAAAGAACGGCTGAGCGGGGTAATTTGACGACCGGAGAAATATCGGAGGAATTTTGACAGGGCTGTCACGTTCCTCTTGATCCGTGCCTGTGAAAGTCATAAGACAACACAGCACTGGTGTACTGACGCATTCACATGGTTTATGCGACAGCGCATTAGTTCTTGTTTGTGCATCAATTTTACCAAACTCCGGCTTTTCGCCTCCGTTTGGATTGATGCTCTTGCGGGGCCATAGCTCAGTTGGGAGAGCGCGTGAATGGCATTCACGAGGTCGGCGGTTCGATCCCGCCTGGCTCCACCAATC